>JAFAOB010000260.1 GCA_019238055.1 Alphaproteobacteria bacterium | reverse complement strand
GGCCCGATGCTGATGGTCGGGCTCGGCGGCATTTATGTCGAGGTGTTGCGCGACGTGACCTTCGCCCCGGTCCCGATCAGTCCTGACGAAGCGCTTTCTTTGCTCGGCGAGCTGAGGGGAGCCGCCCTGCTCGACGGCGTGCGCGGCGCCCCGCCGGCCGACCGCACCGCACTGGCCGAGCTGATCGCCGCCCTGTCACGCTTTGCCGCCGATCACGCCGACGCGATCGACGAAATCGACCTCAACCCGGTCATCGTCCACCCGCAAGGTCACGGCCTGACCGTCGTCGACGCGCTGATCATCAAGCGCCAACCCACCAAATCATAAAGCCGCGGTCTCGCTACGCGCGGCACACGTTCGCCATGGTTGAAATCTGGTAGTTGCCAATTCGCTTGCCGAGGCGAGGTTGCGCCGATTCCAAACCCTCTCGCCCTCGCCCCGAAACGAGGAGTTTCGACCCTGAGCAGTTGCTCGTTGCGGCCGACGGCTTCGGGCACTGCTTCTGAACCCCCTTTGGGTGATAACTTCTTAAACTGCGTAGTCGGTATGGTTTTTAGCCTGCCAGGCGGTATGTCAAAGGAAAAGGTTGCAAATAATATTAAATGGGCGGGCTCGCAAAGCCCGCCCATTCTTCTTGATCGTTTTCTGTTCTCTACCACATTGGATTATGATCGCTCCGAGATCAAGAGCCGGTAATCGATCACTTTAAATTCCATTTCTGGCCAGCAGAGCCATTGCACGTCTCGATGACCAGTTGTAGGCCACCGCCGATCTTGCCCTGGCTATCTAGGCATTTGTTGCTACCTAGATTGACGATTTCAGAGAAATTGCTGTCGCCAAAGAGATCCCACACCTGGCTTGTATTGCCGGTTATGCATGTATCCAATTCGACGCCGGTGCCGTCCGCTGGTGAGTCATTATGAATTGAGAGACATTTATTGACTGCACCGGCGCCAAAGCCGACAGTGCCGAGGCCGAGGAATTGGCCGTTCGCGTAGATCCACTGCTCATTTAACTGATTGTTGCAGGGAAATGGACCAATAATCGCTCCATCGGCTGTAGAAGCACCTCCAACATCGACGCATGCCGTGGCCGGAAATGCCGGGTTTCCGACGGCTTGATTGGATAGTTGTGTAATCGTAAAGGCGTTGGCTTGCGAAGCATTGGCCAAGAGCAAGCCCAGCACCGACACCGCACCCACCATCGATAAGTTTTTACGCATGGTACCTTCCTCCACTTGGATTTGGATCAGTTAGTGTAAAGACTGCCGTCTAAAAGAGACATGGCAGCGAGTACTACGGGCCAGTAAATTTCATCGCGTTCACTTTTGCCCAACCCCCGTTGCCGGGTTGAAAACGACAATGGCAAGATCCCGTAAACGGGATACGTCGTCGATGTAACAACGATGTAAAATTCCCCAGCCAAGCTAGCGGCACATTGTCCATGGCGTCCGTATTGGTGCTTCAGGTGCCGAGATTGATGCTTTAGGTGCCAAGCCAGCGGATTTGCCAAGTGGACGAGCGCGCGGAGAGGGCCATGCGACACCGCATTTTGGTCATAGCACAGGATGTGATGCTCCGATCGACACTGGCGCGATGGCTGACATCGGCCGGTTACTCCGTCGAGTTGGCGGAAAGCGATAGGCGGGCGCGAGCGGTTTTCGTCAATAATAAAGTTGCGCTCACGATCCTGGTACGCAGCGGTCTCGCATCCGCACCGCAGCTCGGTGCGGGTGACCGTTGCGGCAAGACGATCGTTGTGACCGAACAGGAACCAAATCCAGCAGCCCTTGGCCGGTCTTTGCCTCCGGCCGATGGCTACCTACGCTTACCGTTGGACGAGCAGGACGTGCTGACATGTGTAATGTCCCTCTTGCGGCCCCATCCTGATGATGAAGATAAGGCAGTCCTTGGCCCGGAGATGTTGTCGTTTGATAACTTCACAATCGACTTGGCAGGCCGTTCGCTGCGTGCTGGCGACGGGAGCGAGGTCTCTTTAACGCGCTCTGAATTTGCACTGCTCGTTGCATTGGCCCGCCACCCGGGCCGCGTACTATCGCGTGATCGGTTGCTCGATGCGGCGCTGGGACGTCAGGCCGAGCCTTATGATCGCAGCATCGACGTTCTAATTGGGCGACTGCGGCGAAAGATCGAGCCCGATCCGAAGGTGCCGCGCTTCATTGTCACCGTGCTTGGCGAAGGATATAAATTCGCCGCAAAGCTGAATGAAAGCCGCCAGCCGGCTGAGCCGACGATCGGCACATCACCGTTGAAATCAGAGGCCTCAGCCCCCCTGCCACGCCCGATAGAACGCCGGCAGCTGACGGTAATGGCATGCAGTCTCGTCGGATCAACGGCTCTTGCAGCCCGCCTCGATCCAGAAGATCTTCGTGAGGCGATTTCCGGTTATCACCGCTGCTGCAGAGATTTCATCTGCCGGTTCGGGGGCACGCTGGCGACAATCTCGGGTGCTCGCGTCCTTGCATATTTCGGCTACCCCGACGCGCATGAGAACGACGCAGAGAGAAGCATACGTGCCGGGATTGGACTTATTGATGCGGTTGCGAAGCTTCATGCCGACTCCGCTCCTTCACTGCATGTGCGGATCAGCATTGCTTCGGGGCTTGTCGTGTCGGGTGGAACCGGCCTCGAAGAGGCTGGTCATCAACCAGTGGCTATCGGCGAGGCGCCGGACCTGGCGGCTCAGCTACTGTCCGTAACACCGCCGGACGCTGTCGTCATTGACACACGCACTCGTCATCTGGCCCGCGGACTGTTCGAGTATCGCGAACTCGAGCGCGTCGCCGTGGAGGGATTAGTCGATCCGGTTCGAGCCTGGCATGTCCTCGGCATGAGCGAGACGGAAAGTCGCTTCGAGGCGCTCCGCGGCAGAGCATCGACGTCACTGATCGGCCGCGAGGATGAGCTCGATCTTCTTTTGCGCCGCTGGCGCCAAGTTCAGTCGGGCGAAGGACGGGTGATTTTAATCTCCGGTGAGCCGGGCATCGGGAAGTCACGTCTGGTCCGCACTCTTCAGGATCAATTGGCCAATAATGCTGTTCTCAGCTTTTACTGCTCCCCTACTCATCAGGATACTCCGCTCTTTCCGGTGATCGCTCGGCTCGAACGCATGGCAGGCTTTCATCGTACCGATACCCCGGAGAAACGGTTTGCGAAATTGCTGGCGTTGGTTCACCAATCGCTCGGCGATGAGGCGATCGCGTTGCTTGCCGATCTGCTGTCGGTCCCTACAGGCGACCGGTACCAGACGCCCAATCTTAGTTCACAGCGCCGCAGAGTGAAAACGTTGGAGGCAGTGGTGGCGCTACTCAGCGCTTTGGCAGGCGAACGGCCAGTCCTTGCTGTTTTTGAAGATGTCCATTGGATGGACCCAACCTCGCGCGATTTGCTCGACCGGATCGTCGATCGATCCCGAAACCTGCCGTTACTGCTGCTCATCACTTACCGCCCGGACTTCGCGCCTCCGTGGATGAACCACGCGCATACCACCACTCTCGTGCTGAGCCGGCTGAGCGATCGTCAGGTGATCGCCATGACAGATCAGATCACTGGCAAGCGGTTGCCTCGCGCCCTGTACGACCAAATCATTGATCGTTCGGATGGTGTGCCGCTCTTCATTGAAGAGCTGATCGCAGCTGTCCTCGACAGTGGAGGATTATTCGAGCGCGATGGCGAAGATCTGCTCCGCGGTTCGCTTCCGCCGGTGACCATACCCGACACCCTACACGGCTTGTTGACGGCTCGCCTCGACCGCCTGGGTCCGGCCAAAGAGGTGGCGCAAACGGGAGCAGCGCTCGGCCGAGAGTTCTCTTATGAAATGATCCACGCAGTTGCTGATTGGCTTCCAGAACAACGTTTGCAGGCCACGCTGCAAACGCTGGTCCAGTTGGAGCTGCTGCACTGTCGCGGTGCGCTGCCGGATGCTGTCTATCTCTTCAGGCACGCGCTTCTTCAGGACGCGGCTCATGAGACCCTCCTTCACCCCAGACGGCGCGAGCTTCATGCCCGCATCGCGGCAGTGCTGGAAGAGCGCTTCCCCGATATCGCAGATCAGCAGCCGGGCCTGCTGGCGCAGCATCACACCGAGGCCGGATCGATCGGGCCCGCCGTCGAATATTGGGACAAAGCGGGTCGGCAAGCCACGGCACGCTCGGCGATGATCGAGGCAGAGGCACAGCTGAGGAAAGGTTTGCAGCTCCTCTCCAGTCTGCCGGATTCTCGCGAACGCAAACAGCAGGAGCTCGATCTTCAGGTCACTCTCGCTTCCGCGCTACGAGAGTCAAAGGGTCACGTCCATCCCGCAGTCAGCGAAGTGCTTGATCACGCGCGTAGCCTCATCGTGGAGACGGAAGCAGCGGATACAATCCTCTACTTCTCCGTGCTTTACGGGCTATGGGTCGCTCACTACCTCGGCCACGAGCCCGCCGCTGCGCTCCGGCAGGGCAACGAATTCCTGTCGCTGGCTCAAGCTCAAACGCAATCGGGATTGCTTCTGGTCGGTCATAGGCTTGTCGGCTCGTCGCTGATCTTCACCGGCAATTACCGCGATGCGTTGTGCCACCTCGACCGTGCAGTAGAATTGTACGACCCGGAGGAGCACCGGGAGCTTGCGTTCCGATTTGGTGCGGACATTGGCATCACCGCCCTGTGTGTCCGAGCGTGGGCCCTTTGGCACTGCGGCTACCCCGATCAGGCACGTAAGGCCTGTGATGAGGGGATCCGGTGTGCCCGACAATCCGTCCATCGCCACACGCTCGCTTATGCTCTGATCTACAAGGGCCTGACGGCGACGTCGGCACGCTGGGCGGATGAGACCGAAATGGCTGCGGATGAGCTGGTGTCACTTACGCGCGAACATGGATTTGCGCTGTTTTTGGGATACGGTTTGCTCCTACAAGGTGGAGCCTTGACTCTGCGTGAAAGAGGCGCAGCCGCCGTCGAAAGGATCCATGAGAGCCTCGCGGTAATGCGAGCAACCGGGGTATGCTGCTCTGATCCAATGGTCCTTGGTTATTTGGCGGAGGCCTTGGCGCTCAACGGAGCCGTCGCGGATGGCTTGCGAGTTATCGCCCGAGCATTTGCGGACGCAGATACTTTCGGCGGACATTGGGCTGATGCGGAGCTTCATCGATTGCGCGGCGAGCTCTTGAGCCGATTGCCATCGAACGACCAGACGGAGATCGAGACCTGTTTTCGCACAGCCCTGTCGATCGCCCGAGATCAGGGTGCCCGCGGGTTCGAGTTGCGAGCTGCGGTCAGCCTCGCTCGCCTTTTGGCCGCCCAGGGACAGCAGAATGAAGCCCGCGAGCTCCTCGCACCCGTCTACAGCTGGTTTGTCGAAGGCTTTGACACTCCCGATCTCCGAGAGGCAAAGGCGCTGCTCGACGAACTCGCAGTGTGGGCTTGTGAGCTCTTCAGCTCGTAATCTAGTCAGCACAACAGCGAACGACCGGGTTCGGCGCAACCTTGCCGTCCGCTCAGGGTCCGAGAGTGGTCGCTGGAGGCCGTTTATAAAGCAATGAGCGAACATTAAGATCTGACCTCCAGACGGGAGGGATACCCACTTGATATTCTGACAAATTGCGATTATCATAAGTGCTGAGTGAAAACCGTGGATGGGATGCGCAGTCATAAGACAATCTCCACCGCTTTTGGCAAACAGCAGCATCACGCTAGCGGACTAGGTTGCCGATGGCTGGCGTTTGGCGACAATCTCTGCGCGAGTGAGGCCTGATCTCGTTCTTATAAAACAGGATAATTGGTAACATTGGACTAAAATTTAGGTTGTACCCGATCCGAAGAGAGGAGCTTGCAACGTGACCGGCCCTCCTTCTATCGCGAGATCGGCGTCAGCCGTGAAGGCTTGTCGCGACCATCGCGATACACCGGCCACTGCACAATTTCCGCGAAATGTCGCAGCGCTGCTTTTGGTGCCGCGCCCGCGCCAGAGTCTTACGTCCGCGGCAATGACAAAAATATCATATTGCTGTTGAGAGCACTACGGCAGGTTGTAGCCGATCCTGCTCTCGATCTCGATCGTCTTTTGCACCGCCGGACGTGCCATCATGCGCGCAAAATGGGCGTCGAGGTTCGGGTATTCGCCGGACGCCGGCGAGGTCGTCGTCTTAAACCGCCAATAGAGCCGAAACAGGTGAATGTCGGCAATCGAGTAACGGCCGCCGACCGCCCATTCGTTCGCTCCGAGCCTGGGGTCGGCGATTTTGAATACCTCGCGCCAGCGCTCGAGGCCGATGCGGCGGGCCGGATGTACCGTCGCGGCGATAAACGACATCCACGAAATCGCCTGCGCCTCGTCTTCGATCCCGCCCTCGGGCCACAGTCCTGCTTCGGGATAGCGCCTCGCCAGATAATAGAGGGTCGCGGCGACCTCGGTCAGCTTCCGGCTGTCGATCAACAGGGTCGGGACCTTGCCCTCGGGGTTGATCGCCCGGTATTCGGGCGAATGCTGCTCGCCTTTGGCCAGGAAAACGAGTTTCGCCTCGAACGGTACGCCGATCTCATGCAATGCAATATGCGTCGCCATGGCACTCGATCCGGGCGAGAAGTACAACGTCGGCATCAGAGAAATCCTGCCGGTTATTGCCTGGTCACCCGCGCAAGCGGGGGGCCAGAGCATCCTGCACGGTGCTGGCCCTGAATTGCCGCTGTCGCGGGGATGACGGTCACGTACTGTTTTGCCGGAAGCCATTTTCGGCCAGAGCTAAAACGCGATCTGGACGATGCGATCGACAAAGATGCCGGGGGTGACGATCATCTCCGGATCGAGCTCGCCCAATTCGACGATATGGCGCACCTGCGCAATCGCCAGATCGGCCGCCATCGCCATTGTCGGGTTGAAGTTGCGGGCCGATTTCCGATAGGTCAGGTTGCCCCAACGGTCGGCGCGATCGGCGGCGAGAAGCGCGACATCGCCCTTCAGCGGCTTTTCGAGGACATACATCCGACCGTCGATCTCGCGATGCTCCTTGCCTTCGGCCAGCCGCGTGCCGACCGACACCGGCGAATAAAACCCGCCGAGCCCGGCCGCGGCACAGCGCATGCGCTCGCTCAGTGTGCCTTGCGGCAGCAATTCGAGTTCGATCTTGCCGGCGGCATAAAGCTCCTCAAAAACGACGCTGCCCGAACTGCGCGGGAACGAGCACATGATCTTGCGCACCCGGCCGGCCGCCATCAGGGCGGCGAGCCCGGTGCGTCCGGTGCCGGCGTTGTTGGCAACAATTGTCAGATCGCGCGCCCCTTGCTCGATGACCGCCTCACACAGCGCATCGGGCAGACCGGCGCCCCCGAACCCGGCGCACAGCACGACGGAGCCGTCCTTGATGCCAGCCACCGCCTCCGCGAGGCTATTGACCCGCTTATCGATCATCGGACCACCTTCGGTACCTATGGCTTGGACTGGAGATCCGGCTTGCCGGTGTCCAGATCCACCGGCACGGAGACATGGTCCATCGCGACCAGCCAGTGGCCATCAACCTTGCGGTATCCACGGGTCACCCGCACGATCAGGTCGACCGGTTCACCCTTTTTGCTCATGCCGGA
>JAFAOB010000155.1 GCA_019238055.1 Alphaproteobacteria bacterium | reverse complement strand
CAGCCGAGTTTGGCGGCGAGGTCGATAAAGCTGTCGGCGATCACATCGAAATCGTGCTCGGCGCGGAGATCGCGAGTCTTGTTCGGGCCATGCTCCAGCGGTCGGCTGACAAACGCGGTATGGAAACCGCGCCCGCGCGCCGCAACGAGATCGCCGTTATGCGCCGCTACCATCATGCATTGCGCCGGCTTGAGGTCGAGAAACGCAGCGGTGCGGTCATAAGCCTCGGGCTGCGGCTTGTAGGCGCGGGCGACTTCGGCGCCGAGGATCGCGTCCCACGGCAGGCCGGCATATTTTGCCATATTGACCATCAGCGAGACATTGCCGTTCGACAATGTCGCGAGAATGTATCTGCGCTTGAGCCGGGTGAGGCCCTCGACCGTGTCCGGCCACGGATCGAGACGGTGCCAGGCGCGGTTCAGATGGTCGATCTCAGCCTCATTGAGCCCCGATATGCCGAACTCCGGCAATAGCTCGAGAAGATTTTCGCGATGCAGATCGTCGAGCCGTGTCCATGGCCGTTCGCCGTTGCGGACCTTTGCCATTGCCGGTTGATAGCGCGCTCGCCAGCGGTCGGCAAAGTCGTACCAATCCTTGTCGTAGCCCTTTGGACCCAGGATGGCCTTGGCCTCACGCGCGATGCTGTCGCGCCAATTGACCACGGTGCCGAACACGTCAAACGTCAGTGCCTTCACCTCGAAAATCGCCATAATCCGGATCTCCCGTCGCCGGTTAATGCGCCGCTTGTGTCCATCACGTGCCGGAAGCCGCAGCTGGCGTCAACCATCCAATCGCAACAGCCACGGCTTGAGAGCCAACTCGCAACGCGAGCGAAATTTTACCGATGCCGGTCAGCAACAATATCGGAGGCCGGGACGGGATTGCCGGTCGAAACGCGCAGGTTTACAGCTCTGGGACCCGCTTGGCCGCACAGGACAGCAACTAATGTCGCCGAACAAGCCGCATCTCGAATTTCACCGCATCGACATGCATTCGGGCTGGGAGACGCCGCCCGGCTACCCTGCGGGGATCGAGCAGAAAATTCTCGCCGGCGCGCTCGACGAAAAGCGCCGCAGCGGCAACCGCACCCGTTTGTTGCGCTTTGCCCCCGGCGTGTTTACGACGGCGCCCTTCGTTCACGATTATTGGGAGGAGGTGTATCTGGTCGCAGGCGACCTGACCGTTGGCAACGACGCAAATGGCCAAGGCGGCGAGAACTTTCCGGCCGGCACCTATGCCTGCCGCCCGCCCGGCGCGGTGCATGGCCCGTTCAAATCGGAAGGCGGCTGCCTCTTGTACGAGATCCACTACTACGCCGACTGACGCTCGTCTGCTCTATTCGTACGGGCGTTCATAGCGGATACGGCCGTTTTCGTCCCCGTGAGAGTACCGGCGCGCCGCCGAGTAATCAAAAGCGCCGGCCCAGCATCGCCAAGGCGAGCCGCCAGCTTTGCAGCGGATCCGGCTGCTGCAGGGCGGGATCAAACGGATCGTAACCGGCGCGCCGGAGCCGCGCCAATGACCGATCAACAATCACCGCCGGCAGCAGCGCGGGCAACGCCGCTCGCGGGACAGCGCGCCGTGTGGCGCGTGCCGTGCGCAAGTGCTGTTGCGCCCTTGTGGCAATCTCGGCGATGGCGGCGCGCAATGCCGGGGAACCGCGCATTTGCCGGGTGCTGCTGAGATCAAGTCCGTTTCGGTGAGCGATCTCGACCGGGATCAACGGCCGGTATGCTGGGCTCCGCATCGGCAGCGCGCGCAGCAGGCCGGATAGTGCAAAGGCGATCCCGACATGGCAAGCCGCCAGGATCGCCGCCCCATCGCGCACTCCCAAGACCTCGAGTGCCAAATCCAGGAGACGTGCCGACGTGCCTTCGGCATAAGCCTCGAGCGCTGCAAGATCCGACGGCGGATCGTCGACGAAATCCTCGGTACGGGCGTCGATCAGGCGCTCGAAATGCTGCCGCGTCAGTCGGTATTTGCGGATCACATCGGTGAGGGGCTCAACGACCGGATGGTGCCGGGCCGGGGCCGTGCCGTAAGCCGCAGCGATATTCTCGCGCCACCATTCGAGCCGGATCCGGCCGAGAGTCGGTTGCGTGACAGTCTCCCTCACCCTTGCAATCTCGTAGTTGAAGGCGTAAAGCGCGAACAGCGCATCGCGGCGGGCGACCGGAGCAAACAGCGCCGTCTGATACCGGTCGCGGTCGTGGCGCCGCACCAATGCTGCAACCGGCGACAACGAGTCCGCAGTCTCGGAACGTTGGCTAGGCGGCGGTGTTTGGTCTCGCACTCCGTTCACATAACCCGGGATGGTCACCATGGCTTTTGAACTGCCGCCCCTGCCCTACCCGAAAAACGCGCTCGAACCGCACATCTCCGAGCGGACGATGGATTTCCATCACGGCAGGCATCACCAAACCTATGTCACGAATTTGAACAATCTGATCCAGGGCCAACCGTTCGAGCAGCAGTCGCTCGAAGACATCATCAAAGCGACATATAGAGACAGTTCGAAAACCGGCGTTTTCAATAACGCCGCACAAGTATGGAACCACACCTTCTTCTGGCATTCGATGAAGCCGCAGGGCGGTGGCGCGCCGAGCGGCGATGCCGCTGCGGCCATCAACCGCGATTGTGGCGGCCTCGACAAATTCAAGGAACAGTTCAAGGCTACCGCAGCCGGGCAATTTGGCAGCGGCTGGGCTTGGCTCGTTGCCGACAATCGGCAACTCAAGATCATTTCGACACCGAACGCGGTCAATCCACTCGCCGAGGGCCAGACCGCGCTGTTGACCTGCGATGTCTGGGAGCATGCGTATTATCTGGACTATCAGAACCGCCGCCCGGATTTCTTGCAGACCTTTCTCGACCATTTGATCAACTGGGATTTTGTCGCGCAAAATCTGGCCAAGGCGAGATAACCGCGTAACGAGCTCGGCATTGAACCTTGCGAAGGCGGGAGGACCAGCCACAGCGGCGGTCTGGTCTTCCTGGCCTTTCGGGCGGAACGATTGTCAGAGGTGAATGCCGCGGTCGAGCAGGATTGCGGTGTATTCGCGATAAGTCATACCCAGCGTTTCGGCACGGGCAAGACGCGCCAGCATCACCTCGCGCGGCGGGGGTTTCCAGGCGTTGGCATGTGCTTTTCTCCAGCAGAAGGCGCGCCAATCGGCATCGGGATCGAGCGGCGGTCCGCGATTGTGGCCGATCAGCGGAGAGCGCGCCAAACGTTATTCTCCTTCAGCAAGAGACTTGCTGCCGTAATCGCGCTGCAAAGTTTGCGGCACCGATCAGGGCCACAATACCAAAATCTATAAACGGGACCAAAATCTATAAACGGGCGGTTGCCTCCCCACGGCCGATCCGTCACCTTGCCGAGCGCGAGATCGGCAATTTTGGTTAAGGCCAAATGTTGCGGAGCGGTGGACGGCAGGCAAGCATCATACGCGCATGGCGGCGGCTGCAACGGGCGTTTCGCCTTCATGGGGTGGTGGGTTTGCTAAGGCTCGTCCCGCAGAACGTTATTTATGCTCTAAACCTGGGGCGCCGACGCCGGCGACGGTCGCTGGACGAATTCGATCAGCGCTTTGGCGTCGATACGGCGAGCGTTCGCTCCGTTTCCACCCTCGATGTGCCGCTCGAAATTGCGGCTCATGCGACGCGCTACGAGCCGATACCGAGAGTGGACACCTATCTGCACTCGCTTGCCGTCCCATTTGAAGAATACGCATTTATCGATTATGGTTGCGGCAAAGGTCGGGCCCTGTTAATGGCCTCGGATTTTCCATTCCGGCAGATCATTGGGGTCGAGTATTCCAGCGAGCTTGCCGCCATCGCTCGCCACAATATAAAATTATACCGTAATCCAAGCCAGAAATGTCGCACAATCGAGGTGTTCGAAGGCAACGCAGCTCTGTTCGAACCGCCGGATACTGCAAGCGTCTTCTTTCTTCATAATCCTTTTGATGGATTGATACTGCAACAGGTGCTGGACCGAATAAGGCAGAACCGGACGGCGAGCAAATTGGTTGATTTTCTGATCTATGTCGATCCACAGCACCGTTCTTGCATTGACAGAGACCCCAGCTGGGAGATCGTGAACGATCGCCAGAGCTGGGTCGTATACCACCGCCGCGATGGGCAGGTATAGCTGCGACTACGGTCTGATCCGGATTGCGCGGGTTAAGCCCAATACTGTTCAGATAAGATATGGAGCCACAACATGCAGTGTATGTTTGAGGTCAAACCCTACAATATATTGTTCCATATTCGCTTATCTGAACAGTATTGGGGTTAAGCCTTCTGGCGCACCCAGCGCTTGATCGCCGCCTTTAGCCCAAGAATGTTGAGCCACCGGCTCGCATGCTTATCCATAGCTAGGGTTGCACGGTAGGCCGCCACGAGAATGGCATTGCGGGGGCATTTCCGCAGGAGCAGCAGATTTGTCTCTGATCGCGAAAAATTGCCAAAGCGGGCCTTATGGTCGCCATAACCGGTCGAGAAATCGAAAATTTCCGGCCGCTCGGGATCTTCGATGAGGTCCTTCATGACCTCCATCTGGAGGATCGAACCCACGCCCCATTGCGCCCATGTCGGATCATACCCGACATCCATGTAATGATAGGTTCGGCGATACAGGTATCCGAGCATGAACGCGACCGGTTCGCCTCGACAATAGAGAATGTAGGACCGCAGCCAGCCGTGGCGCGCAGCGGAACCAAGCGTGGCGCGTAGCTCGACTGCGTCACGCAAGCCCAATCCGAGCAATCGCCACTGGTATGTCGTTTGTGACACCTTTTGCGCATCGGCGACGAACGTCGCTACGCCAGCGCTGTCGGTGAAGCGAGCCGCACGCAACTCGCCTCCAACATGCGCCGAGAGCTTTTTACGTCGGTGCCGAAGGTTAAGGCGTGAATGAGATCCGAGCTGAGCCTCGTAATCGCGGAAGGTGGGCGGCAGTTTGGCGAACTGATGCTCGAATGCATCGCCAAGACGCACCGTCAGGAGCCGCCGTTGCGCGGCAGAGCTCGAAACCAGTTCGACCAGCAGGCTGTCGGTCGGAACACCGTCCAAAAATATTCCGTCGCCGGGGTCCAGCCGTCGGGCCAGGACATCGAGCAGTTCACTGGTCAACGCGCGCCGCGTCGCCGGGCCGGCATCGGCGATCAAATCATGCACCAATGTAAAACTGCGCAACCGGCGACGATAAAGGATCAACTCGCCGATGGCGAAGCGCAGCCGGCGCGAGCCGCGGGTGAAGGGTGCGTAACCAATCAGGCCATCTTTGCCACGGCTAATGTAAAACGCGTTAGCACTCCGTGCCGGGTATTCAAGGACCACATCATCACCGGCGCCGAGCCATAACGGATCATGCAGCAGACAAAAATCGCCGCTCCGCTCCATCAGATCGCGCAATTCTCGGCACAGGTCAGGATCCCGCAGACTCTGCCTGTCGAGGAGCTCCCAGCTAGGCGACGGCAGCGCGGGCCGCTCTGCTGCGTCCGCGGGAGAGCCCAGCCGGGTTGTCATCAGCTCCGACATTTATCAGCGCTGTCCAATAGCGAGATTGAATAAAATTATGCAGTTCCCCGAGGCCGCAGCGCAAGCGGCATAATTTGCGTACGGCGATCCCAAAAATACCTGGAGATTCCTATTGAGGAGTTAACAGAAGGTGCGATTTGTGCCAAAAGGCTATCGGCGTCCGAAACGGACAGGTTACGCTGCAGCTCGGGCGGAGCGATTTATTATACATCGACTGGCGGTTGCGGGCTGGGCGGGGTTAATCCTACGCTCGGAGCCTTCGCAACAAGGTTCCGAGCGACGTTCAAATGATTACCTTTCGGTATTGCTGCCAGTTTGCATGCGCCTGCGTGCACCGGCCTCGGCATTCTCCCGGAACACCTGATCGGTCAATCGCTTCTGCTGGTCCGGCATTGCTTTGTAAAGATTTTCGAAAGCTGGGACCAGCCTTTGCAGGTCTTGGGCGTGTGCCTCGGCGATCTTTTGATAGGACTGCATATTCTGCAAGGCGTTCATCCTTGCAAACTGCTGGTGTCGCTGGGCGATTTCTTGATCCATCGCGCGTGCGTTCTCACGCATTACTTCGGCAAACCGATCCCATTGCGGCTGCTCGGCCGGGGTGATGCGCAATTGCGCATGCAATTGGCGGATATGCTCATCGACACGCTGCTCGGCAGAGCCGGGGACGGCGTTCGCAGACATCGGCGAAGCGCCAGCCGATGGCGAC
This sequence comes from Alphaproteobacteria bacterium, assembly GCA_019238055.1. Lineage (GTDB taxonomy): Bacteria > Pseudomonadota > Alphaproteobacteria > ATCC43930 > CGMCC-115725 > AP-15. The sequence continues at coordinate 7,217 of JAFAOB010000155.1, read as the reverse complement.
GGGGTTGTGTTGGATTGTGCCAGAGCGGCAGCAGGCAGCGCCAGCGATAGGGCAAGCGCTGCCGAAGCCAGATAGCTCGAACGGATCATAATGTGTGCATCCTTCCCCTCGGTGGCAAGTGATCAGATTGCAATCGCCGATGGCGCTAAAGGTCAAACCGAACCACGGGTCTCGTGGTGACTGGCGGACTAGTACCCGTAATAAACGGGGGGCGGCGGCGCGTAGTAATAGCCGTATGGGTAGCCGTAATAGACCGGCGGCGGCGCGTAATAGTAATTATAGGGGTTCGAAGCGGCCGCCGCGCCAAGACCGAGACCGATGATGCCGCCGGCGATCGCGGCGCCAACAGCGGCTCCGTTGCCGCCGTGGCCGTGCCAACCACCGTGATACCGGTCGGCATGCGCAACGGGTGCCAGGGCGAGGGCCGTGCTAAAAGCAATGGCCGACAGAACGCGCGCAGACATGCAAGATCTCGCTGGTTGTGACTGCTGACCCCGGAAACAACCGTGAGCACCGGGTAGTTCCCGAAAAGCGAGTAGCGGAGCCGTACGATACTCGCGCACTCTCAACCAAAGTTGGCCGAGCGACGCTCTCGCATAACGCCGCCTCGATTGCTAAGTGTTGAAAAACGCCTGGTCCTCGCCCCCAGCAAGGAAAGGAAGAAAGTCGATGAGTGCTGCAACCGTGACGGAACGGCGCCGGCTCGGGAAAGACGGGCCGGAGGTATCGGCGATCGGGCTCGGCTGCATGTCGCTGTCCGGGGTCTACGGCAAGAGCGATGATCAGGCCGGGATTGCGCTGATCCGCCGCGCTCTCGACCTCGGGATCGATCATTTCGACAGTTCGGACATGTATGGATGGGGCCAGAACGAAGAATTGCTCGGCCGCGCGTTGCAGGGCCACCGCCAAGGTGTGGTCATCGCCACCAAATTCGGCCAGACGCGCCGGCCGGGCGGGGCCAATGGCGTCGATGGCAGTCCCGCCTATGTCGCAAGCGCCTGCGAGGCGAGCCTCAAGCGGCTTGGGATTGACGTGATTGACCTCTATTACCAGCACCGCGTCGATCCGCAGGTGCCGGTCGAGGACACAATCGGAGCGATGGCGCGGCTCGTCGAACAAGGCAAAGTACGGTTTCTGGGGCTGTGCGAGGCTCGCCCGGAACGCATCCGCCGCGCCCATGCGACCCATCGGATCGCGGCGGTGCAGAGCGAATTTTCGTTGCTGTACCGCGAGGAGGCGACCGAGATCCGCCGATTGACGCGCGATCTCGGCATCGCGTTTGTGGCCTACGCACCCCTTGGCCGCAGCCTGTTGGCCGGGGTCGTCCCCGATCTCGCCCATCTCGACGCGGGTGACACCCGCGGCCGACATCCCCGCTTTATGGGCGAGAATTTCGCGAAGAACCGCGCACTCGTTGAAAAGATCGAGGCCATTGCCAGGGAGAAGGCCTGCACGCCGTCGCAGCTGGTCTTGGCCTGGCTGTTGGCGCAAGGGCCGGACGTTATTCCAATCCCCGGGACCAAGCACATTTCGCGGCTCGAAGAAAATCTCGGCGCCCTTCGGGTCCATCTGACCTCAGCCGATGTGGACCGCATCGCCGCCGCGATTCCGATCGGCGCCGCAGCCGGCACCCGCTATCCCAAAGGCGGCATGCGCGGAGTCTATATCTGACTCCGCGCTTGCACAGCGTCATGGCCTGGGTCCGCTCGCAAATACTTGGCGGGCTTCGGGCTAAAGAGGTTTACTTGGGCGGATGCACTGGAGGAGACACGCGATGAAAGCCGCCGTCCTGCACGCGCCAAACCAGCCGCTGACAATCGAGGACGTCGCGATCAACAAGCCCGGACCGCGCGAGGTGCTGCTACGCACCGCCTTTGCCGGGCTATGCCACAGCGATCTGCATTTTATCGAAGGGCTTTACCCGATCCCGACCCCAGTCGTGCTCGGCCACGAGTCTTCCGCGGTCGTTGAAGCGGTGGGCGACGGGGTAACCTATGTCAAGCCAGGTGATCACGTGATCACCTGCTTGTCGGTATTTTGCGGTACCTGTCCGCAATGCCTGACCGGCCATCCGAATTTGTGTGAGAACACCGAGGTCAAGATGCTGCCGGGTGTCGCGCGCCGAATGACCTGGAAAGGCGAGCAGCTGAACCAGGCGTTCAATTTGTCCTCGTTCGCCGAACAGATGCTGGTCCACGAGAATGCGACGGTAAAGATCGACCCCGACATTCCGCTCGATCGCGCCGCACTGGTCGGCTGCGGCGTGATGACCGGGGTCGGCGCCGTGTTCAACGCCGCCAAGGTCGAACCGGGCTCGACGGTCGCGGTCATCGGCTGTGGCGGGGTCGGGCTGTCGGCGGTCAACGGCGCGGCACTCGCCGGTGCCGAGCGCATTATCGCGATCGATACCGTCGCCTCGAAGCTCGAGCTGGCGCGTGAACTCGGCGCCACCGATACGTTGAACGTCAGCAATGCCGACCCGGTAAAAGCGGTCAGAGAGATGACCGGCGGCGGCGTGAACTACTCGTTCGAGGCGCTTGGCACCAAAGCGACCGCCGAGCAGGCGTTCCAAATGCTGCGCGGTGGCGGCACCGCCACGATCATCGGCATGGTGCCCTATGGCGTGAAGATCGAATTGCACGGCTTCGATTTTCTGCGCGACCGCAAGATTCAAGGCACCTCGATGGGTGGCAATCGTTTCCGGGTCGACATGCCACGCTTGCTGTCGCTATGGCGCCAGGGCCGGCTCAAGCTCGACCATTTGATCTCGGGCAAGCTCAAGCTCGACCAGATCAATGATGGCTTTGCCGCGCTCAAATCGGGAGCGCCGGTGCGTCAGCTGATCGATTTCGCCGCTTGACCGCAACGCACCCGCAAGGGTCGGTTCGCTGAAGGACGCCGCGAGCACCGGCATTGCCTGGGTAGACGATTGTCCTGGGCCCTCGCGCTAGGCTTCGGCGACCCGGGATGGGCGGCCGCGGCGCCTGGCCGGCGGTCGCCGCAATGCCCAGAAGGCGAAACAGCCGCAGGCATAAGAAAGGATCGATAAGACAAAGGCGAGCTCGTAGCTTCCCGACAAGTCGAAGATCCAACCGGCGGCCCAGGAGCCGGCGGCCGAGCCGATGCCGCTGCCGATCGTGATCACCCCCAGGATCGTGCCGAGCTGGCGACCAGGGAAGAGATCGGCGGTTTTCGCGGTAATGGCCGGCCCCCGCGCCCCCCAGGTCAACCCAAAACAACAGGCGAACACCCATAACAGCCAGCCCTGATGGGCATTTGTGATGAACAAGGCACAAGTCACTCCGAGTATCGAAAAGCCATAGGCGAGGATCGCCGCCCACTCCCGGCCGATATAATCAGACAATGAACCGGTCAGGATCGTCCCGGCGATGGCGAGGAAACTCCCCATCCCCAGCACTTCGGCGGCGTAGAGCTTGTCAAAGCCGCGATCGACGGCAAAGGCGAGTTGGTGCAGCGACACCAGAAAGCTGCCGAGCCCGGTAAACAGGTAAACCGCGAACAGCAGCCAGAAATGCGGTGTCCGGGCAGCCTCGGCCAGGGTCCAGCCGGGTGCCGGCGCTATCGTGGGCGCCGTGCTCGCCGGCAAGGCACCTGATGATCCCGTGCTTGCCGGCGATGGAGGCTCGCCGCGGCGAAGCATCGCCGCCAATGGCACCACCATCGCCGCCATAAATCCGGCCTGGATCAGATAGGTCTCGCGCCAGCCGAAGGACGAGATCAGCAATTGCACGAGCGGCGCCGAAACCGCGCGGGCAAAGCCATTGGCGGATTGCACGACCGAGATCGCCATGCCGCGCCGCCGGATAAAGCGGCGCGACAAGATCGGCACAAACACGACAAGGCCCAGGCAGTTGGCCCCAAACGTCATCACCACGCCGTAAAGGACGATGATCTGCCACAGCGCCGAGATATGGGCGGAAGCGATCAGCCCGAGGGTCAACAGAAAGCTGCCGAGCAGCAGCAGACGCAGCGGTCCGAGCCGATCAACCATGGCACCGACCATCGGCGAACTCGCGCCGGCGACGAGCTGCGACACCGAGTAGGGGATCGACGTCTCGGCGCGGCTCCAGGCGAAAGCCTGGATGAAGGCAACCAGAAACACGGCATAGGAGTGCATCAGCCCGGCGCCGACGGTGAACGCGGCAAAGGAGCCCGCCAGCAGCAACCACGCCGAACGCCCGGTCCGCGCGGCGGCCGATGACTGTGCTGCTCGCTGCAAGTCGTCGATCGGCACGACGGAATCCCTCGTCCTCATCGTCAGCGTCTCATCCTCTCCGCGGCGCAGGGTCGCCAGCGATTTGGCGGCATCGCGCAGTCATCACCGCACGCTCCGGCAAAATCAAGCAGAGCCGGTCGAGGCGGAGTTCAGAACGGCGGTCAATAGCCGGTGAAGCAGCAAGAAACAGCATCCCTGGCGCTGTCCAGCGAGATAGCGCCGGAGCCGCCTCGTGCCGAAAAGGACGCCAGCCGATGGCGCCCCTTCAAACTGCCTGCATCGGTGTCACTCTGCGGCGTTCTTGCGGCCGTGACGGCGAACGCGCAGATCGGCTTGCTCCTTGTGACCCCAAAAACGCTCGATGGCGCACAGCCGGCTGCAGTATTCGCCGATCATGGCACTTGCCTCGGCGGTCCTGATTTCCTGATAGGTGCAGGTCTTCAAGAACTTGCCGACCCATAGCCCGCCGGTGTAGCGGGTTGCACCCTTGGTCGGCAATGTATGGTTGGTGCCGATGACTTTATCGCCATAGGCGACGTTGGTTTCGGGGCCGAGAAAGAGGGCGCCGTAATTGTTGAGCCGGTCGAGCCAGAGCCGAGGCTCGCGGGTCAACACCTCGACATGCTCGGCGGCGATATGGTCGGCCTCCTCTGCCATCTCGCTGTCATCGGCGCACAAAATCACCTCGCCGTAATCGCGCCAGGCCAGCCCGGCGACATCGGCGGTCGGCAACACGCCGAGCTGCCGCTCGATCTCGGCAATCGTCGCATGGGCAAGCCGTTCCGAGGTGGTCAGCAGGATCGCCGGCGAGGTCGGCCCGTGCTCGGCCTGACCCAAAAGGTCGGTTGCACACATCTCCGCGTCGGCGGTGTCGTCGGCGATGACCAGGATTTCGGTCGGGCCGGCGAACAGGTCGATCCCGACCCTGCCGTAGAGTTGGCGCTTGGCTTCGGCGACATAGGCGTTGCCCGGGCCGACCAGCATGTCGACCGGCTGGAAGCTGTCGGTGCCGAGAGCCATCGCCGCGACCGCCTGCACCCCGCCAAGGATATGGATCTCATCGGCGCCGCCCAAATGCATCGCCGCGATCGTCTCGGGGTGAGGGCCGCCCTGGTTGGGCGGGGTGCACGCCGTGATATGCCCGACCCCGGCGACGCGCGCGGTGACGATCGACATATGCGCCGAGGCGACCATCGGATAGCGACCGCCCGGAACATAGCAGCCGACCCGCGATACCGGGATGTGGCGGTGGCCGAGCACCACCCCCGGAAGGGTCTCGACTTCGACATCCTTCAGCGAGGCGCGCTGGATCTCGGCAAAGTTGCGGATCTGGGCCTGGGCGAATTCGATGTCGGCGATGGTCTGTCTTGGCACTTTGGCGACCAGGCTGCGGATCTCGTTCTCGCTGAGGCGAAAGCTCGCCGGCGACCATTTGTCGAAGCGCTCGGAGAGTTCGCGCACCGCCGCATCGCCGCGCTTGGCGACATCGGTGATGATTGCTTCGACCGTGCTGCGGATTTTAGCGTCGGCCTCATCTTGTTGCGCCGCGAGAGCAGCGGTCTTGATATGTCGCGACATTCGATCCTCCTCGCTCCTCCTGATCCGCTGTTTTATCAGGGTTTGATCAAAGGGCGGCTTTCCGATTTGATACAGCGCTTTGTCATCGCCGATCTGCTCGCCCGCCGCTTGCACCGACATTCGCCGCCGCTGCTTCTGCAGCAAATCAGCAGCAAAATGTTCATGTTTAGCGCGTCGTCGGCCCAGAAGGGGCCTCGGCCAACGGATCTCGACTATCGCTCAACCAACGCGCATGTCCACCTTAATGCTCTGACTATGCCAGCCAATTTTGGCATTTTTAGCGCCGCTTCGCGCTGCTCGCCGACATACACGCTCTTCGGGCGGTGCCCGCCCCGACGATCTTGCAGCTCGTCACAAGCGGGCAATCCGGAACTCGGCTAGGCTGCCCAAAAGACGAGAGACCGGTTTTGCCCCGAAGCGGACTATAGCCGCGCCAGCGTTCAGCTCTAGATGGGGTCACGAGCCGGCAACCGATCGTGGTTGCGGCAGTGGCCGTCCCTCAGAGTGATGAAGTCAGAAACGGAGTCAGGCTTGACCTGTTCCAAGCTCCATCGAGCACGTCGGCCAGAAGGCGTGCCAACTCGGGTACATGGCGATCGTGTGCTCGAAACTCGTCAGTCATCCGGACGGTCCACCGATCAGGCCGAACCTCGTCGAGGCGGAGATCGTAGGCCGATCGGTTCCTTCATCCGGTAGCCGAGCCAGAATTTCACGACCTCGAAGCTGGAAATGGAAAACTCTCACACTGCATGATCAACTGGTACGTGTCCGTATCGTATGACCGTTGTTCGAGCTTCATTGAGCCGAGCGGCGTTAATGCTGATAATTTTTGATCCCGGTACGAGGCCATTGGCAGCGCAAGGCAGGGACGTTCGTCTGCTGTCACAGCGGGGCTCGGAGGTCAGGCTCGAGGCGGCTGCGACTACCCCTGTGCGCGGATGAAGGTCCTGATCGTGGGGCAGGTCCCGATCTCCCATGGAACACGCCGAAATAGCCGCCTTTGGGCTGGTGCGTCTTTTTTGCCGGTACGGTACCGGCGCAGAGATCACGACTCCTGTCTGCAATTGCAAATTGAATCTCCCCGGTTCAACCATTGCGCAAATTCGGCTTGACCGCTCTCTGAGATAGTTAATATTTTAGGTTAATGGCTGCCCAACCAATCTCGCCAACCGCGGCAGCTTCGATAAAAGCAGCGAAGGAAACGACCTACAAGGAGACGGACTGGGATTGAGATTGCCCCGTTTTGGTGGACGGTTGGTGGGTCATGGCCGAGCCCCAGGTATGGAGCACCGCGGTAGCGCCGATGCGCGCGCCGAGATGCTTGGGATCGTGGGCCTTCAGCCCACGGGCTTGTCCCGTAGGGCGATCGTGATCAGCGTCTCGGCGGCCGTGCGGAACAGCA
>JAFAOB010000081.1 GCA_019238055.1 Alphaproteobacteria bacterium | reverse complement strand
GCAAATGCGAGCCGACAGTGCGGCAACCGCTCTGCGCGATCACGCCTGAAACTCAGGAGCGGGTTATGCGCGCAATGCGCAATGCCGGCCTGCTGAATTGACCGGTCTATTGAGCCGATACCGGGACGGGTGAAATGCGGAGTGCGGACCGATTCGTCGCGCAAAACCGGCGCGCCCGCCACGATTATGTCATCGAGGATACGCTCGAAGCCGGCCTTGTTCTACAAGGGACCGAAGTCAAGGTCTTGCGCAAAGGCCAAGCCAGCATCGCCGAAGCCTATGCCGATGAGAGCGGCGGCGAGCTGTTTCTGGTGAACGCCAACATCCCGGAATATTCGAGTTCGGCGCATTTCAATCATGAGCCGCGACGGCCGCGAAAGCTGTTGTTGCACCGCAAGGAAATGAACCGCCTGCTCGGAGCGATCCGGCGCGAAGGTGTGACGGTGGTGCCGCTGTCGATCTACTTCAACGAGCGCGGCCGAGCCAAAATCGCGCTCGGCCTGGCCCGCGGCAAGCGCAAGGCGGACAAGCGCGAAGCGGAGAAGGCGCGCGACTGGCAGCGCAGCCGCGCCCGCATCATGCGCGAGCACGGAGCCTGATGTCCGGCTAGCCCTTCAATCGGGCGGGTTGAGTGCTGTCGACGAGCGCGTTCGTCCCATGCCTAGAAATGGATCTCATATTCGGCCTGCCAGCGCCAGGTGGTGCGCGGCGCCCATGGCCGGATGCCAAATAAAATCCCGCCGTTCCAGTTGAGGGTGCCGGGCCCGATATTACTGATCGTGCCGAACAGCTGCGGGCCGATGCGATTGTCCTGCGGCCAGCCGGAATTGTATTCGGGAAAGCTGCTGGGCTGGCCATAGGCTTGAAAACCCGGCTCGATCGGCGTGCCAAGCGCGATGCGCGTCTCCCAGGCATAGAGAAAAGCGGGTCGCCCGGAGGCGTAAGGCGTGCCGACGTCGTGCTGCATGAACAAATTGACGGTGTTGATCGTGTGGAAGAATTCCTTGCGCAAGATCGGGCCAAACGTCACCTCGTTTGGTGTATTGCCTAGCGTGGTTTTGCCAAATTCAAAGAAGAAGCCGGCATCGGCCCAATATTGGCCGCGCTCGGTGAAGGCAAGAATATTCTCCCAGGTAATCTGACTGAAGCGAATCGACTGGTCAGGACCGGGCGGACGTTCCTGTTCCAATTCGAGTTCGATGCGCCAAAAGCTGTTGACGCCGTATTCGAACTCCTGGACCGAACTCAACTCGCCATTATGGGCGGCGAGCGGGTCTTGGCCGATGTCGCCGATCGGTTCGATCCCAAACTCGCCGGTTTCGGCATCGGGATACTGCACCTTGAAGTCGGCGGCGGCGGGCATGGCCGCCACTATGCTGAGCACCGAAGCGACAGTAAAGAACATGCGAATGCTACTCATTCGCAATAACTCCTTCGTAAAACCCGACCAGCGCAGCGCAACTGGTCTTATCGGTTAGTTCAGATTGATTCGTTTAACCGGGTGCGACCGGCGTCGCCAAATGCGGTGCCGGTGCGCGGGCAAGCAACCGCATCAATCCGCCGATGATGACAAGGGTCGCGAGATAGAAGATGACCTGAATTCCAGCCGGTTGTGCCGAATAGCCGATCAGCACGTGGAGCAGTGTGCCGAGCATGCTGCGCTCGCCGAGAATCGAAGAGGTATCCCATAAATTATTGCCGAAAGCCGGCAGCAGATTGGCCTGCATCAGAAAGGCCGCACCCTGCGAGGCCATGCCAGCGGCAAGCAACAGAATGAGCCAGCTGGTCACAGTAAACAGCCGCTTCAGCGGGATCGCCAGCAGCCCAAAATAAATCAGCGCGCCGACTGCGACCCCGCCGACCAACCCGAGCACGCCGCCCATCAGCATGCTCAGCGCGCCGACACCCGAGGCGACGGCGATGCCGTACAGAAACAGCACGACTTCGGAGCCCTCGCGCAATACCGCGATGCCGACGACAAGACCCAGCGCATAGAGTGGGCGGCTGCCCCCGACCACCGCCTTGCCCAATCCCGCTGCGGTCGCAGCCAGTTCGCGGCCGTGGCGGTTCATCCAGATGTTGTGCCAGCCGAGCATCGCGACCGCGGTAAACAGGATCGCGGCGTTGAACAATTCCTGCCCAATCCCATTAATCGCATCGGCAATGGCGTCGGCGCCAGCGGCGACGAGCGACGCGCCAAGCACCCCGGCGACGATTCCGCCCCCGACCCAGATGCCGCGGCGGGGCACGCCACGGCTCGCGGCCAGAACAATGCCGATGATAAGGGCGGCTTCAAGTACTTCGCGAAAAACGATTATTGCCGTGGCCAGCATCGCGCTCTCGCTATTTGACGATCAAATGGCCGCGGGTCTGCGGATGGAAATCGTCGAAAAATTCATAGCTGCCGGGATCGAGCGGACCGACATAGACCGTGATCTGCTGGCCAGGTGCCACGACTTTCTCACGATGAAATTGATTGCTTTCGAACTCTGACGCCGTCGGGTTTTCGTTACGGACGACGAGTTTGGCCTTGACCCCGGCCGGTATCTGCACCTCGCTCGGGACAAATTGGTGGTTCTTCATCATGATCGAAAAGGCCGGGTCATCGGCCGGTGCAACCGCCGGCAGGCTGAGAATCAACAAAGCGGCAACCCAAAAAACATGACGCATCGAACAGCACCATCATCGGCATTGCGAATGCGAACGGTTCGCAATATCTGACAAGCAGGGTTGCGTGGCAATCGGAAAGTTACAGGGTCTCTGCGGTCGTGCCATGCGTTTCACGCATCCCTCTGGCGTTACCGCTTTCGGCAAGCCGGGCAAGGAGTGCCGCGAAGACTGCTTCAAACATCGCCACGGTCAGCTTTCCGGTGTTGGTGTTAAGCCGCGAGCAATGATAGCTGTCGGCGAGCAGTCGACCGTCGGGTAGCGTATGAACTGCACCATGCGCGAAGCGAAATGCGGTTCGGCGCAGGCCCAGGGCGCCGAGAACCGCGTCATGCGCGATTGCCCCCAGAGCAAGCATGGCGCGCACTGATGGGGATGCCGCAATTTCTGCTGCGAGAAACCGCCGGCAGGTGGCGATTTCCCGCGGTTGGGGTTTGTTCTGCGGCGGAACGCAACGCACCGCGTTGGTAATGCGCACACCGGCAAGCGCCAACCCATCATCAGGCCGCGCATCGTAATGCCCGTGCACCAGCCCAAACTTCCGCAATGTTCCATAGAGCAGCGCGCCGGCATAGTCGCCGGTAAATGGGCGGCCGGTGCGGTTGGCGCCCCGCAATCCCGGCGCCAGACCGACGATCAGCAATTCGGCCGAGGCATCACCAAAGGGTGGCACCGGCGCATTGAACCATTCCGGATGGGCCGCCTGCTGGTTCTCGCGAAAGCCCGCAAGCCGCGGGCATAGTGAACAGTCGGGCGACGGCAAGGGTGCGGCGGGAAGCGCGGTTTCGGACGATGCTGGATCCGATCGCGCCAGCGGCTGGGGCTTCACGCCTCTTCGACGGGTTCGGCGCGCACCCGCAATTCCTCGCGCGGGTGGTGATTGCGCGCGATGTTTGGCGCAAGATCCTGGAGTTCAATAAAGTTGTCGGCTTGCCGGCGCAGATCATCCGACACCATCGGCGGCGAGGAGCGAATCGTCGACACGACCGACACTCGTACACCGCGGCGCTGCACCGCCTCGACCAACCGGCGGAAATCGCCGTCGCCGGAAAACAGGACCGCGTGATCGATGAACTGGGCCATTTCGAGCATGTCGATCGCCAGTTCGATGTCCATGTTGCCCTTGATCCGCCGCCGCCCAACCGCGTCGGTGAATTCCTTGGTCGGCTTGGTGACCATCGAATACCCATTGTAATCGAGCCAATCAACGAGCGGCCGGATCGGTGAATATTCTTGTTCTTCGACCAGTGCTGTATAATAAAAGGCGCGGATCAGTCGCCCCTTGGTACTGAACAGGTCAAGGAGCCGCTTGTAATCAATGTCGAAGGCAAGACCCCGTGCGGCAGAATAGAGGTTGGCGCCATCGATGAATATCGCGATACGCTCTTCAGGATAGAAAATCATTGGGGATAATGCTCCAATAAGGTTATGTTAATAAAAGTGTCGTACACGCCGCCGGCCGGGTCAAGGGCAACCTCCGGCCAGGAACCCGCCGCCCCGCACCTCGCGATCTCCTTACGACCTTCGCGCTAAAGGCGCACGAGCCACAGCATTTCTATTCAAACAGGAAAGAGACTAAGGTTTGCTCACCCTCTCTAAACCTCGGTTCTCGCACCCGTGCGTTCGGTGATCAGGCCGTAATGCTCGATGCGGCGATGCTTGGCGAAATTGAAGACAGTGCGGCGCAGATAGTCGCCGAGGTCGAGGTCGAGGCTGACGGCAATGACCTCGTTGTCCTCGCTCAATGCTTGCGCGGCGATCTCGCCGGTCGGGGCGACGATCGCGGAGCCGCCGACCATCCCGAACCCGTCCTCGGCACCGCATTTCGCCGCCGCCAGCACCCAGGCCGCATTCTGATAGGCCCCGGCCTGCAGCGACAGCAGATGATGAAACATCCGCAAATGCTCGGGCTCGCGATGATGGATGTTCAGGATCGGGGTGTTGTAGCCAAGTGCCATGATCTCGGCCCCCTGCAAGCCCATGACGCGCCAAGTCTCAGGCCAGCGCCGATCGTTGCAGATGCACATGCCAACGACCGCGTCATAGGCGCGCCAGACTTTGAAGCCCAAATTGCCGATATCGAAATAGCGCTTTTCCAGATGCTGGAAGGGCGCATCCGGCAAATGCTCGGCGTGGCCGGGCAGATGAATCTTGCGGTAGCGCCCGACAATCCGGCCGTCGCGTTCGACGAGGATCGCCGTATTGTAATGGCGCACGACACCATTCTCTTCGGTCAGCTCGGCATAGCCGAGGTAAAAGCCGACGCCGAGTTCCCTCGCCAGATCGAACAGCGGCCGGGTTTCGATGTTTGGCATCTCGCGCTCGAAAAAGCGGTCGATTTCGGCCTGGTCGGTCATCCACCAGCGCGGAAAGAACGTGGTCAGCGCCAGCTCCGGAAACACGACAAACCGCGCGCCGCGCCCATGCGCCTCGCGCAGCAACGCCATCAGCCGCCGAACCACCGAGGTGCGGCTGTCCGCGAGATGAATCGGCCCGAGCTGGGCCACCGCAGCATTCAATCGATGTGCCACGCCCTCATTCCTCCTGCAAGCGACAGGACCAGTATCCATACCCCGGCCGATCCGTCGCTGATTGCCGCGTCACCTTAGCGTGCCGGCCATTCATTTGAATTAGACGAGTGGCCTGCCGTGTTGGGCCGCATAGGAAAATTCGGGGACGGGGGTGCCGGCGGGACGCGCATAGGTCGAGAGAGCGCAGGGCAGAAAGGCACCGCTGCCGCGTTGCGCGGCAAGCGTTCCACCTTCGACAACGACGCGGCCGCGGCTCAACACCATGACCGGCCAGCCGCGCAATTTGCGGCCCTCATAGGGAGTGTAGCCGACATTGTCGTGCAACAGGCCGGCGGTGATCGTCGTCTCGCATTCGGGATCCCAGATCGCAATGTCGGCGTCGCTGCCGACCGCGATCGTGCCTTTTCGCGGATGGAGCCCGTAGAGCTTGGCATGATTGGTCGCGGTCAGCGCAACAAAGGCGTTGAGATCGAGCCGGCCGCGACCGACCCCTTCGGAAAACAGCAAGGGCAGGCGCAATTCGATACCGGGGACACCATTGGCGATGTCTTTGAACGTCGTCCGCTCGCCATGGGGCAATTTGCCTGAGGCATCAAAGCGGTACGGCGCGTGATCCGACGAAAACACCTGGAAGGTGCCGTTCTTGAGCCCGGACCATACCGCCTCTTGCGCCTCCTGATCACGCGGCGGCGGGCTGCAGCAGAATTTGGCGCCTTCGAGCCCGGGCTTGGCGATGTCTTCGGCAGTCAGAAACAGATATTGCGGACAGGTCTCGCCATAAATCTTGAGACCTTTGGTTTGGGCATTGCGGATAACCTCGATCGCCTCGGCCGCCGAGACATGGACGAGCAGGATCGGCACATCGAGCAATTGCGCCAGATTGACCGCGCGGTTGGTTGCTTCGCCCTCGGCGAGACGGGCATGGCTGATCGCGTGATACCGTGGCGCGCCAAGACCGCGCTCCAACAGCCGCGCCGTCAACCATTTGATCATGTCGTAGTTCTCGGCATGGACCATGACGAGCGCCCTCTCGCGCCGGGCCAGGGCCAAAATGTCGAGCATCTGCCGATCGTCGAGCTGCAACAGATCGTAGGTCATGTAGACCTTGAACGACGTGTAGCCGTCGCGAATCAGGGCCGGCAGTTCCTGGCCCATGACCTGCTCGGTCGGGTCGGAAATGATCAGGTGGAAGGCGTAGTCGATAACCGCCTTGGGCCGTGCCGCCGCGTGATAATCCTCGACCACCTGGCGCAGTGACTGGCCGCGGTGCTGGGCGGCAAACGGGATGACAGTCGTCGTGCCGCCGAACGCTGCCGCCACAGTGCCGCTATAGAAATCGTCGGCGCACACGACCCCGGCGGACGAGCGCTGCTCGATATGGCAATGGCTGTCGATGCCGCCCGGCAAGACGAGCTTGCCTCGAGCATCGATCTCGCGCGTTCCCGGGCCGAGATTGCGGCCGAGGGTGGCGATAACGCCGTCTTTGATGCCGACATCGCATTCGAACGTATCGGCCGCGGTCGCCACCGTACCGTTGCGGATCATCAGATCGTAGTCAGCCATGCAAGCTCCCTCCGCAGCCGCTGAGGCGAGCTTGCATCGTAACCTGATCGGCAACCATCGTCGAACAAGAAGCTGCGGCTCGCGCGCGGTCGACATCTATTAGCGGTGTATTAATTGCGCCGCGAGATATAATTCGCAAAACGCTGATCGAAGTGAGAGCCGATGCGCCTCATTCACTCGTCCGATCTCCAAATCGGTATGGTTTTCAATTACTTCGATCACACGACAGCGGCGCTGCTGCAGGATGCGCGGCACGCGGTGGTGCGAATCTTGGGAGAGCTGGCGATTCGGCACGGGGCGACAGCGGTGCTGCTGGCCGGCGACATTTACGACAAACAGCAGCTTTCCCCGCAGACCCTGGCGAAGCCGCTCGAGGCAATGCGCCAGTTCCCGAGGGTCGCGTGGCATCTGATGCCCGGAAATCACGACCCCGCGCGCGAAAACGGGCTGTGGGACCGGGTCCGCCGGATGGCGCTGCCGGAGAATGTGCATCTGCATACAAGCCCCGGCGCGGCGGCGATCGCCGAGGATAATGGCGCAACCGTCTTTTTGCTGCCGGCGCCGTTTCAATACATAGCGAGCAGCGATGATTTGACCGCTTACATGGACGCCGAACCGACGCCGTCCGGCGCCGTCCGCCTCGGAATGGCGCACGGCTCGATCAGGGGTTTCGGTTCGGACGGCGAGGCCAGGAACCCGATCGCACCCGATCGCTCGAAAAGCGCGGGCCTCGCCTATCTCGCTCTCGGCGATTGGCATCGCCAGATGCGCGTCAATGAGTGGACCTGGTACTCCGGCACGCCCGAACCCGACCAGTTCAAATTGCCGCCGGACCCGGATGGGACCTTGTGCAACGGTGGCAAGGCGCTGCTCGTCGAAATCTTGGGGGCACGCGCCACCCCGATTGTGACGCCGATCGAAACCGCCAGATACAGGTGGCACCACGTATCGGAAACCCTGACTGATGATTCCCAGATCGATGTCCTTGAAGCTCGCCTCCGCAGGCTCGATTCAGACCTCGGCAGGGTTGTTCTCAGGCTTCGGATGCAGGGAACCCTGTCGCTCGCCGGCCGCAGGCGATTTGAGGAAACCATCATTCAGAGCGGCGTCGGGGCGGCGGTGTGCGCCTTGGATTGCGACAGCGCCGACCTCGTGCTCGAACCGACCGAAGCGGACATGGACGATATCGACCGCTCGGGGTTCGTGCGGACCGCGGCTGAGCGGCTGAAGATAATGGCTGAGGATTTATCGGCCGCGGAGCAGGCGCGGTTGGCTTCGCACGCCTTGCGCCGGCTCTATCTCGAACATTTGAGCGATACGTCAAAGCGATGAAGATCCGCTCGCTGGAGCTGCGCAATTTCCGCAAATTTGTCGGCCCGGTTCGCGTTGACGGCATCGGCGACGGCGTCAACATTCTGGTCGGCCCCAACGAGTACGGGAAATCGACCCTGCTGGAGGCGATCAACGGCGTCATTTTCGAGAAGGCGACCGCCCAGACCGAGCGCACCCGCGGCTTTCGCCATTTCTGCAACGGGACGGTACCGCAGGTCGAGCTCGCCTTTGATCTCGACGGTACACGCTGGACGATCGCCAAGCGGTTTGCGGGGCAGCCGGGGAAGGCGATGCTGACAACCCCAAACGGGCGCCGCTTCGAGGGCGAGGCCGCCGAGGAAGAGCTGCGAAAGCTGCTCCGCTTCGAGCGCGGACCGCGGAGCAGCGCACCCGGCATTTGGGGCACGCTGTGGGTACAGCAGGGCGAATCGTTCGGCCATATCGGTCTCGACGAGCATGGGCGCCGCGATCTGCAAGGGTGCCTCGAAGCCCAGATCGGCATCGTCACCGGCGGCCAGCGCGGCCAACGCATTCCGGCGGCGGTCGAACGCGCTCTTAATGACCTTAAAAGCACGCGAGGCCCGCGCGGCAAATTCAAGGAGGCGAAGGACCGGCTCGACCGGACGCGCGACGAGATCCGACAGCTCGAAGCCAAGCGGGACGAAAACTTCCGGTATATGGACGAGTTGGCGCGTCTGCGTCGTGACCGCCAGCGGCGCCAGGTCGAATGGGACGAAATTGCGCATCAGCACGAGTTGAGCGCGACTCGCGATCGCCGCATTGCCGCCGCCACCAAGGCGGCGGAGATCGCCGCAGCCCGCAGCGCTACACTTCTTGCTGAAGAACGGGCGGAGCGGGCGAAGACGGAGATCGACAAGCGAGAGGCGCTCGTCAACGAGCTGGGCCCGCTGCGGGCCGAGTTTGAAACGGTCGAACGCAAATTTGCCGCTGCCGAGGAGCGGCGGGCCCTGCTGAAGCGCCAGCTTGAGGAGGCGGAAAAGCGGCTCGAGCAATTACGCGAGCGGCAGCGCAGCAACAGCGAAATCGCCCGTCGGCTGGAACGGGTCCGTGCGGCACAGCTGATCGCCGGCGAGATCGATCAGCATCAGGAGACGCTCCGCCGGGCCGGTGAGCTGAAGAGCGAGGTCGGACTGCTGATCGAGGCGATCGGCGCCAATCCCGCGACCGACGAGACGATGGCGCTGGCCGAGGACGCGGCTGCGGAACTCACCGCGGCACGCGCGGCTGCAAACGCCGTCGCGACGACGGTGTCGTTCGCTGTCAATCCGGATGCGCTGGGGCGCGTGCGGTTGGACGGCAAGCCGCTGTCGACCCCGGTTTGTCAAACCCCGGTCCTGGCCCGCG
Organism: Alphaproteobacteria bacterium; assembly: GCA_019238055.1. Lineage (GTDB taxonomy): Bacteria > Pseudomonadota > Alphaproteobacteria > ATCC43930 > CGMCC-115725 > AP-15. The sequence continues at coordinate 26,538 of JAFAOB010000081.1, read as the reverse complement.
CGACAATCGCAATCGAGAGTATTGGTGAGATCACCGTCGAGCCGCAGATCGCCGATCGCGCAATGATGATCGCACAACTGCAGCGCGCCGAAGACGCACTTGGGGCGGCCTTGGAGGCGGTCGGCGCGACAGACTTGCTGGCGGCCCGGCGCCAGGCCGCGCAGCGGCGCGAGCTGGTCCGCCAATTGAATGAGAGACGGCAGGAAATCGCCGGTCTCGCACCGGCAGACCCGGGCCGGCGGCTGCCTGCCGGCCTCGAAGCGCGCGAGACCCGCATAGGCGAATTGGCGGGTCGGTTGGCGGCCGAGCTGGCGAGCCTCGCTCTCGTGGCCCTTCCGCCATTGGCGGAGACGGAAGAGGCGATCGCGGCGGCGCAGCACGATGCCAATCTGATAACAACTGAAATCGAGACCGCCGGTGCCGCGATCGACGGGCCAAAACAGGCCCTTGCCGAGACGCTTGAGGAGGTTCAGGCGTTGGGCCGCCGACTGGAAGGTCTGCGCGCCACCCTGTCCGGCAAACAGGAGCAGCTCGCGGCTGGTCGCGCCCGCTGCAGCGACGAGGAGCTGTTCGCACAAGCGCGGGAGCGGGCGGGCAATGCCGCCGCGGCGCAGACCGTGCTGGCCGAGCTGGAGCGCGCCGAGGGCGAGACGGTTGATCAACTCGATGTGCGGATCAAACGTCTGGAAGCCGCGGGACGACAGCAGGCGGACGACATCGACCGGCTGAACAAGGAGATTTCCCGGCTGGAAGGGCTGATCGAAGCCAATGAGGGGATCGGGGTCGAGGAAGACCTCAGCGCTGCCCAGGCGGAGGAAGGCCGGCTCGCGACTCAGGTCAAAGCCTATGAGGAGGAGGTGGCGGTTCTGGAGCTTTTGCGCGACACGTTGCGCGGCGCCGAGAGGGAGGCAAAGCAGCGGTATCTGGCGCCCGTTCGGGAGCGCGCCGAACCCTATTTGAAAATGATCCTGCCCGGCAGCGGGCTCAAATTCGATGAAAATCTCGGCATTGATGCGATCGAGCGCAGCGGCGCCGTTGAATCGTTCGACTCACTGAGCGCCGGGACCCAAGAGCAATTGGCGATCCTGACGCGTTTGGCGTTTGCCGAACTCCTGCTCGACCAGGGGCGCCCGGCAACGGTTATATTGGACGACGCGCTGGTGTTCAGCGACGACGAGCGCATCGAGCGCATGTTCGACATTCTGACACGCGCCGGGGAGAAGGTGCAGATCATCGTCTTGACCTGTCGGCGGCGGCTGTTCGCCAGGCTCGGCGGGCCGAGCCTGCAAATTCTCGAATGCAGCGGAACTGAGTAGTTCCGCCGTCACATCGAACGCGCGCGGGACCCTCCCTGCCGCGGCGCCGAGCAATTCCCGGTCGGACGAACAATCACCCGTCCTGCGACGACGGCTCTTCTAATAGCGGCGGGTCAAGCGCTACTGTGCGAGGACAATCGCAAGGGGCCAGCCCATGACCGCATCGTTCGCCCACCGCCCGACCATCGCCGTGACCCGCCACGCGATCGCCGCCGGCCACTATCTTGCCGCCACCGCCGGGTTTGCGATCCTCGAAGCCGGCGGCAATGCGATTGACGCCGGGTGCGCCGCCGGCATTGCGCTTGGTGTCTTGCAGAGTGACCTCGTCGATGTCGCCGGCGTGGCGCCGATCATGATCTACCTTGCCGATAGCCGCGAGGTCGTGACCATCGCCGGGCTCGGCCCGTGGCCGAAGGCGCTCGACCCGCAATTGTTCATGCGCGAGCACGGCGGCAAGATCCCAAAGGGCGTGTTGCGCACTGTGGTCCCCGCCGCCCCCGACGCCTGGATCACGGCGCTCAAGCGCTATGGCACGATGAGCTTTGGCGAGGTCGCGGCGGCGGCGATCCGGCTCGCCCGCAATGGCTTTCCGATGTACCCGCTGATGGCCGCGAGCCTGCAACGGCACGCGGAGGCGCATCGCGGCTGGCCCTCTTCGGCGGAAATTTTTCTGCCCGGTGGGCGGGTGCCGGAGGCTGGCGACATCTTCCGCCAGAGCGATCTCGCTGCATCATTGCAATACATGGCGGACGAAGAGCGCGCTGCCGCCACAAGCGGGCGCGAGGCCGGGCTCGATGCGGCGCGCGACGCCTTCTATCGCGGCGACATCGCCAAAAAGATCGTCGCGTTCGTCAAAGAACAGGGCGGATTGCTGTCGGCCGAGGATCTCGCCGACTATCATTCGCCGGTCGGCCCGCCCGAACGCCGCCGTTTTGGCGACCTGGACGTTTTCACCTGTGGCGCTTGGTGCCAGGGGCCGGTGTTATTGCAGACCCTCGCTCTGCTCGAGGGCACCGATCTTGCCGCGCTCGGCCACAACAGCGCCGATTATGTCCATTATCTGGCCGAGGCGTTGAAGCTCGCCTTTGCCGACCGCGAAGCCTATTACGGCGACCCGGTCATGGTCGACGTCCCGCTCGCCACCCTGATCTCGGCCGAATACGCCGCCGAGCGCCGCAAACTGATCCGCCCCGACCGCGCCTGGCCGGAAATGCCGCCACCCGGCGAGCTTGGCAGCCAAGCGGGCCGCGGCTTTGGTCATTTTCCGCAGCCGGCGGGCGATCCCAACCCCGAGCCCGACACGTCCTATGTCTGTGTCGCCGACCGGCACGGCAATCTGTTCTCGGCGACGCCGAGCGATGGCTCCTACGGCTCGCCGGTGGTGCCGGGGACCGGGCTGATCCCGTCCAATCGCGGCTCGCAATCGCGTCCCGACCCGCGCCATCCGGCCGGTGTCGCCCCCGGCAAACGGCCGCGCCTGACCCCGAACCCGGCCTTGGCGATCAAGGGCGGCGAGCATTTCATGCCGTTCGGCACCCCCGGCGGCGACGTCCAGACGCAGGCGATGCTGCAGGTCCTGCTGAACCATTTCGTCTTTGGCCAGGACATGCAATCGGCGATCGAGAGTCCGCGCTTTGCCAGCTACAGCTATCCGTCTTCGTTTGCGCCGTTCGAGTATTACCCTGGACGGTTGGCGATCGAAGCCCGCGTTCCCGAGTCGGTGATCGCCGAACTCGCCCGCCGCGGCCACGAAATCCAGCGCTGGCCCGATTGGATCTGGACCGCCGGGGCGGTGTGCGCGATTGATGTCGACAAAAAGCGCGGTGTGATCGAGGCCGGTGCCGATCCCCGCCGCGCCGCCTACGCGCTCGGCTGGTAACATCAGGCGCCGCACCCCGCCGGGAGTTTGCTCCCGGCGATGCGGAAGCCGATCCACACGCCGAGCCCTCCACCGTCAGCTCCCAAAGAGGTCGCGAGTTCCCTTGTGATCGAAGCCCCAAAATCCTTTGTCACGTAGACGGTGTCGCCCCCCACATAGGCGGAGCTATGATCGACGACATCGCGCGGCACCATGACGAATTGCGCATATTGTGCCGGCGCTTTTATGTGCGCCGGCTCGATCTGTTCGGGTCGGCCGCGCGCGACGATTTTGACCCTGACCGCAGCGACATCGATTTTCTGGTCGAATTCGACCGCAGTGCGCCTCAAAACCCGTTTGACACCTATTTCGGTTTTAAGGAAGCGCTGGAGGAGCTGTTCGGCCGCCCGGTCGATCTTGTCGAAATGGGCGCTGTGCGCAACCCCTATCTCAAAGCCTGTATCGAGCAGAGCCGCCACAATGTCTATGTCGCGTGACCCCCGGTGCTTTCTGTGGGACGCGCTGAGAGCGGCGGAAGCGGTCCAGGCATTCCTGCGCGGAAAGACTTATGAGGCCTTTGTTGAAGACGATCTGGTGCGCTCTGCTGTGGAACGCCAGCTTCAGATTATTGGCGAAGCGCTCTCTCAGCTGGCCAGGATCGATCCTCGGATCGCCAGCAATGTGGCTGAACTGCGCCGTATTATCGCCTTCCGCAACATCCTCGTGCATGGGTACGCCGCGATCGACTACGATACCGTGTGGCGCCTGATAGAGGACAAGCTGCCGGAGCTTCAAGCAAATCTGCAGGCTCTGCTTCGCACTTCCGATCCTGAGCGCGACCAATCCGAAGGTTGAACGATACTGTCGAGAGAGGGAGGATTTCGGCGGACTCTGGCAAAATCGAGGCTGAGGGTTAATCGCCGGCGGCCGCTGCCACCGGCTGCCGGCGCGGAACGCGAACCAGCAGCAACAACGGGAGCGAGGCGAGAACCACGATCAGCATCAGCATGAAATCGTCGATATAGGAGATCATCGCCGCTTGCCGCGTCACCTCATTGTTGAGCGCGGCGATCCCCGACGGGTTGGTCAGGCTGAACGGTGCCGACAGCAGCGCATGGGTCAACGGATTGTCCGGGCGCAGCTGCTCGATCAGCCGCGAATGGACGATTTGCGTGTTCTGGGTCAGTTGCGTTTCGAGGATCGCGATGCCGATGCTGCCGCCGAGCATGCGCACCAGGGCGCGGATCGCGGTGCCCTGGGTCAGAATGTGATGCGGCAGCCCTGATAGAGCGAGAAGGTTCAGCGGCACAAAGGTGCAGCCAAGTCCAAACCCCTGGGCAAAGCCGGCGAACAGGATCGGGCCCGATCCCATATAAAGCGAATAGCCGGTCATCTGCCATAACGAGGCCGCGGTCAGCACAAAGCCGATCAGGATGAACAACCGATTGTCGACGCGATTGATCAGACGGGCGACCAGAAACATCGCAATCATCGTGCCGACACCGCGCGGCGCCATCATCCATCCGGCATCGAATACCGGGTAATTCATCAGCACCTGCATCATCGACGGCATCAGCGCCAGGGTGCCGCTGAGGATCATGCCGACCCCGAACATCAACAGACTGCCGGCGACAAAATTCGGGCTTTTCAATAAATCGCGATTGAGAAAAGACCGCTCGTCGGCAGTGGCTGTATGAACCACCAGCAGATAAAAACACAGCGCCGCAATCGTCGCCTCGATCCAGATTTCAGTCGAGTGGAACCAATCCTTGAGTTGACCGCGGTCGAGCATCAACTGCAACGAACCGACGGCAATGCTCAGCATCAGAAAGCCGAACATGTCGAATTCGCTGCGCCGCATGCTGCGGGTTTGGCGGATGAAGACAAAGACGCCAAGCGCGCACAGCGCCCCGACCGGCAGGTTGATATAAAAGCACCAGCGCCAATCGAGGTTTTCGGTAAGCCAGCCGCCCAGGGTCGGGCCGACGATCGGGCCCATCATTGCCCCGGTGCTGAAGATGGCCATGGCTTGGCCATGCTTTTCCCGGGGATAGATTGTAAACAAGGTTGCTTGTCCGAGCGGCACCAACCCGGCGCTGCAGACCCCTTGCAGCATCCGATAGAGCACGAGCTGCGTCAGACTCGTAGCCGCACCGCACAACGCAGAGGCGATCGTGAACCCGATCACCGAGCCGAGAAAAATGTATTTGACGCCAAAATGGCCGGCGAGCCATCCCGTCAATGGCATCATGATCGCCGAGGCGACGATATAGCTCGTCAACACCCACGAGATCTGGTCCTGCGCCGCCGACATGCTGCCCTGAATGTGCGGCAGACAGACATTGACGATCGTTGTGTCGAGCCCCTGCATGACACAGGCGCAGATGATCGTTGCGGTGATCGCACCGCGATGCGCGACCGGCGTCGTCTCTGTGGTCACCGCGGGCATTTTTGTCGCCATTGCCCGTCCGCGCCGCGTGGCTGCATTGCCTGCCGCTGGACCGCCGGTCGCATTTCCGGCGCCCCCAACAGCAACAGCCTCACCGGCGCGTCGTTCGTCATTGGCTCACCGCAGCTATAATAGATCAAGATTACCGAATTCAGAGCCAGCAAAGCTGTTCCGGGAAGGCGGAGCAGATATCGCACCCGCACAGCGCTGACTGCAGATTGGCCTTTTGCGCCGAAGACCGAGTGAATTGAATTCATTAGGGCGTTCTTATCGAACACCTGGGCGTTCGATCAGGCAGGCGTCACCGTAGGAGAAAAAGCGGTAACGCTGCGCGATCGCGTGAGCATAGGCAGCCTTGATCCGGTCGAGCCCGGCCAGCGCCGCGACCAGCATGAACAGGGTCGAGCGCGGCAGGTGGAAATTGGTTAAGAGCAGATCGATCGCGCGAAACCGATAACCCGGCAGGATAAAAAGCTGCGTCTCGCCGGCGAAGGGCCGGACCTTGCCGGCTTTGTCGGCGGCTGATTCGAGAAGCCGCAGGCTGGTCGTGCCGATAGCGACGATGCGGCCGCCGCTCTGCCGGGTGGCGGCAATGCGCGCCGCGGTCTCGGTCGACAGGAGGCCCCATTCGGCATGCATATGATGCTGGCGGGGGTCGTCGATCTTGACCGGCAAAAAAGTGCCGGGGCCGACATGCAGGGTCAGGTTCGCCAGCCCGATCCCGCGCCCCGCGAGCGCCGCGATCAATGCTGACGTGAAATGCAGACCGGCGGTCGGTGCGGCGACCGCACCCTCCTCGCGGGCGAAGATTGTCTGGTAATCGCTTCGGTCGCGCGTATCGCCGTCCTGCGGGCGCCGGATGTAAGGCGGCAGAGGCATCGCACCGTAGCGCGCGAGCGTGTTGCGAAACGCGTCGCCCTCCAACGCGAAGCGCAAGGTCACATCGCCCTCGGCGTGCTTTGCCGCGACTGTCGCGGCAAAATCAGCGGCAAAATCGAGGCGGTCGCCGACGCGCAGCCGCCGCGCACCCCTGGCAAAGGCGCGCCACGCCCCGCCGCCCTCGTCGCGATGGAGGGTGATCTCGACCCGCGCCGCTCCGCGGTTGCCGACAAGCCGGGCCGGGATGACCTTGGTATCGTTGCAGACCAATAGGTCGCCGGGGCGCAACAAATCCGGCAGATCGGCAATGTGGCGATCGGCAAAATCGCCCATTGCCGGAATGTGCAGCAGGCGTGCTGCTTCGCGCGGCTCGCATGGATGGTCGGCGATCAGTTCGCGCGGCAGCGGAAAATCGAAATCGTCGAGTCGCATTTGATCCATCGCTTCCGAAATGGGCCGCCTGTTTCGCTCTTCAATTCGCCGGCAAGCCATAATTAAACAGTAATATTACGTAATTAATATCATATTGACATTTATATCGTGGGATAATTACCTCACTCACACAGCCAAGACGGTATTTCCCGCTACGCTATTGGGGGCGAGATGGCGCGGACCGAGACGATTTCGAAACCCGAGGCGGTCAAGCAGCAGAGCCGGCAATTGCGCGGTCATATCGCGCGCGACCTCGCCGACACCGCCAACCCGTTCGACAAAGAAGGGTATGCGATTCTCAAATTTCATGGGGTCTATCAGGGTTACGACCGCGACAGCGCCACCGAGCTAAAGCAGCGCGGCGAGAGCAAGCTGTGGCAGTTCATGGTTCGGGTGCGGATTCCCGGCGGACGGCTGACCGCCGACCAGTATCTCGGTCTTGATGCGATCGCCGACAAATGGGGCGACGGCTCGCTGCGAGTCACGACCCGGCAGAGCATCCAGTTTCACGGCGTCGTCAAAGCCGGGCTTAAATCGACGATCGCCGAGGTCAACCATTCATTGTTGACGACCCTGGCGGCCTGCGGCGATGTCGTGCGCACCGTGACGACGGTGCCGGCGCCAATCCGCGACGCGATGCATGGCCGGCTCGAAGCCGATGCGCGCCGGCTGTCGACCCATCTGTTGCCGCAAACCGGCGCCTATCACGAAATCTGGGTCGATGGCGAGAAATGGCCGGAGGACGCCGCAGCACACGAAGCGCCCGACCCGCTCTATGGCGACCGCTATCTGCCGCGCAAGTTCAAGGCCGGGCTCGCGATTCCCGAGGACAACACGATCGACGTATTGACCAACGATCTCGCGATCATCGCCTTGTGGGACAGCGACCAGCTCGCCGGCTACGATTTTTTGCTGGGCGGCGGGCACGGGATGACCCACAACAACCCGAAGACCTACCCGCGGCTCGCCACCCCGGTCGCGTTTGTCGAGCCGGACGATCTGCTCGAGGCTGCGGCGGCGGTCGTCAAATTGCATCGCGATTACGGCGATCGCGGCAACCGCCGCCACGCCCGGCTCAAATACATCATCGCCGAACAGGGCGAGGATTGGGCGCGCGCGCAGCTGTCCGAATATCTCGGCAAGACCCTCGAACCCGCCCGCCCGTTGCCGCCGCTGTCGGTGCCCGATCATCTCGGCTGGCATGAGCAAGGTGATGGCAAGCTGTATCTCGGCATCCCGGTGGCGAGCGGGCGCATCGCCGACGGCGCCGGCGCGCGGCTGCGCACCGCGTTGCGGGCGATTGTCGCCGAGTTCCGCTGCGATCCGATCCTGATGCCGAGCCAGGACATCATTTTGAGCGAAATCCGCCGCGAAGACCGCGATGCGATCACCGCCGTTTTGCGTGCGCATGATGTGCGGCTCGCCGAAGACCTAAAGCCGGCCGAGCGTTGGGCGCTCGCCTGCCCGGCATTGCCGACCTGCGGGCTGGCCTTGACCGAGGCCGAGCGGGTGCAGGCCGACATTGTCGGTCAGATCCAACAGCGGCTCGCCGATTATGGGCTCGGCAATGAGCGGCTCAGCATCCGCATCACCGGCTGCCCAAATGGCTGCGCGCGGCCCTATTCCGGCGATATCGGCATTGTCGGTCGCATGCCCGGCTATTACGCGCTGTTTGTCGGCGGCGATTTCGAAGGCACGCGGCTCAACACCGTACTCGCCGACAAGGTGGCGCTCGGCGCGATCGGTGAAACCCTCGACCCGCTGTTCGCGCTCTACGCCGTCGAGCGCAGGGCAGGGGAGGGGTTTGGCGATTTTTGCCATCGGATCGGCATGTCGGCGCTGCAGCAGGCGCTGGCACTCAATTACGAGGTTCGCCGCCATGCTGCCGATTAGCGTCGATCTGGCACAGACCCGCCTGCTGCTGGTCGGTGGCGGGGCTGCAGCACGGCGCCGTCTTGCTTTGCTCGACGAAGCCGGCGCCGCCATGATCGATATCTATGCACCCGAGCCAGAGGCGGAATTGGCGAGGCTGGCCGGCAGCCGCCTGCAACGACGCTGGCCATCACCCGCCGAGATCGCGCGAGCGCAACTCGTCTTTATCGCAGGCGCCGCCGAACCTATGGCGAGTGAAATCTGCCGTGTCGCCAAGGCCGCCGGGGTGTTGGTCAATGTCGAAGACGACCGGCAGCGCAGCGATTTCCATTCCGCCGCCGTGATCCGGCGCGGCGATCTGACCGTGGCGATCTCGACCAATGGCAGGAGCCCGGGGCTCGCCGCATTGATGCGGCAGGTCTTGGACCGGCGCATCGGCCCCGAATGGGAGTTGCGCCTCGGCCAGCTCGCGTCATTGCGCCAGGCGTGGCGTGCTGCCGGCGCCGATCCAGCCGCGGTCGCTCGCCATACCCGAGAATGGGTGGCCGGGCAGGGCTGGCTCGACCCGACCCCGTCTGCCTCTTCCCACGAACCGCCCCGCCCGATACCCTGACCGCATCAAACGATTGCGGAGGCGGGGTTATGACGGTTGTGGCAATCATCGCGCAGGGCATGATGGGCGCCGGGGTCGGCCGGCGCTTGCACGAAAACGGGGCCGAGGTTCGCACCTTGCTGTCCGGCCGCAGCGCCAAGAGTGCTGAGCGCGCACGCGCTGCCGGCATGCAGCCGGCGGCCGACCAGCAGGCGCTGCTCGCGGGCGCCGATTTCTTTTTGTCCATCCTGCCGCCGAGCGAAGCCGAAGCGCTGGCGCGGCAACTGGTGCCGACATTAAAGACGCTCGACCGCAAACCCGTCTATGTCGACTGCAATGCGGTCAGCCCGCAAACCGCGATCCATATCGCCAAAGCGGTCGCCCCGTCGGGCGCCGATTTTGTCGATGCCGGGATCATCGGCGGACCGCCGCGGCCGGGCTACAGCCCGACGATCTACGCCTCGGGCCCGACAGCGGGACAGACCGCAGTGCTGCGCGATTGGGGCATTGATTGGCGCGTTATCGACGGGCCGATCGGCGCCGCCTCGGCGTTGAAGATGTCCTATGCCGGAATAACCAAAGGAACGACCGCGATCGCCTGCGCGATGCTGCTGGGTGCCGCGCGTTTTGGCTGCGGCGAGGCGCTGATCGCCGAGCTGACCGAGAGCCAGCCCGAGATGCTGGCGCGGTTTGGCCAGGGTATTCCGCGCATGTACGACAAGGCCTATCGCTGGGTTGCCGAGATGCAGGAGATCTCGGATTTTCTCGAACAGAACCCGCCATCGCATGACATCTATGCGGCGGTCGCCCGGCTGTACGAGTACATCGCAACCGCGTATGACGAGAAGCAACCCGGCCCCGACAACGCAATCAAAGCATTGGATCGCGTCCTGGGATACGCCAAGCGCTGACCTCGCGATCGAACCGCTTGTGCTTTCGCGGGCCGCCGCATGACGAGCCCGGCCGGGGGCTGCGTTAGCCGAGGTTGATCCAGGTGAGCTCGTGCTTGTTGTGGTAGAGATGGCGCAGTTCGGATCCGGGGATCGCGGCAAAACGCCGGGCCGTCGCGTGGTCGGTCGCCCCCTGAAACTTGAGGGTGCAGACAAACCGGCGACAGGTCCCGGCGGCGCGCCAGCGCTCGATCAGGCGCAACAGGCGGGCCGGGTAGCAGACAAGGTCGGAAAACAGCCAGTCGATCTTTCCGAGACGCGCCGGGTCGAGCGCAAAGGCGCTTTCCCGCCGGTGCTCGATGCCCGGCAAGGCGGCGATTGCGGGCGACAGCGGCGCCTTGTCGACGCTGATCACCCGCGCTCCCACCTTGGCCAGTGCCCAGCTCCATCCGCCGGGGGCGCTGCCGAGATCGACGCACACTTCGCCCGGCTGCGGGCGCTGACCGATGATGGTCAGCGCTTCCCACAGCTTCAGGTACGCGCGGCTCGGCGGCCCGCCATGGTCTTCGCCAAAATGCACTTCGCCGTTCGGAAACAGGCTCGTGCACATTGCCGACGCCAGGATCGTCCCGGTGTCGAGCAGGGTCCAAGAGCCGAGCGGCGCGCTCGGCGGCGCCGTCCCAAACACCAGCGGCCGCGCCGAGACCTTGGGGAGCTGTTGTTGGATCAACACCGCGCGGCGGTGGCATACCGGCGCATAGACCGCCCAGTTGCGCTGGATCGCGCGCAGTTTTGCCGCCGCATCGGAAATCGAGGCGATGCTGACCAGCTGCGGATCGAGCCAGATATTGGCGGCCCACGCCGCCGGCCGCGGTGGTCCCGAGGCAATCAGCAACCGGCCGTGAACCCGCTCGACCTCCTCCAATTCCTGGGCCAGCTCGTCAAGGTAACCCTCGGCGGCGAGATAGGCGGTGCGGCCGGTCATTGGTCCCGCCCGAGCCTAAAAGTCGAGCTTGGCTGAGCGGCGCCGATTTGCGACGATCGCGCTATGCTGCAGGATCCGCAAATCGCCAAACTCGCCCGATTGATCGATAAATCGCGCCGCGCCGTTGTCTTTACCGGTGCGGGCATCAGCACCGAATCGGGCATTCCCGATTTCCGCAGCCCGGGCGGCATCTGGACCCGCATGGCGCCGATCGATTTTGCCGATTTTCTCGCCTCGGAGGAGGCGCGGCGCGAGACGTGGCGCCGCCGCTTTGCGATGGAAGAGACTTTCCGTGCCGCCGCGCCCAATCGCGGCCATCGGGCGGTCGCCGAACTCGTGCGCCGCGGCACGGCGGCGGTGGTGATCACCCAGAATATCGACGGGCTTCATCAGGCCTCCGGCATTGCGGCCGAGCGGGTCATCGAATTGCACGGCAACACGACCTACGCCGCCTGCCTCGATTGCGAGCGGCGTTACGAGCTGGATGCGGTGCGCGAAGCCTTCGAGCGCGACGAGAGCGCGCCCGTCTGCGACTCCTGCGGCGGCTGGATCAAGACCGCGACGATCTCGTTCGGTCAGGCCATGCCGGCCGCTGCGATGCGCCGCGCCGAGACCGAGACGATCGCCGCCGACCTGTTTATTGTCGCCGGCTCCTCGCTCGTCGTCTATCCGGCCGCGGGATTTCCGGAATTGGCCAAGCGCTATGGCGCCACCCTCGTGATCGTCAACCGCGAGACGACCGGTCTCGATGCGATCGCCGATTTTGTGCTGCACCGCGCGATCGGCGAAACCCTCGGCACGGCTGTCGGCGTCGACTGATTTGGGGTGCCAAGCTCGCCAATGCACTGCACTGAGAAGTCCCGCCATTGCGGAGAACGTTCCGCGGTTCGCGAGGACCTCTATTGAAATCGAAGGGAATTGCCGATGCCGTCGATTGTCGGAACCTGGAAACTGGTACGCACAACCGCGCGGGACGCGGGTGGGAAGGAGCTGCCCTCGCCCTACGGACCAAAGGCGCTGGGGCGTGTCACCTTCACGGCCGAGGGGCGGATGATGTCGGTCGTCTGCGACGGAAGGTCCGAATTGCCAGCCGGGACGAGGCGCGAATACAGCTCATACTGCGGCAATTACACCCTCGATGGCGCGCGGCTGACGACCCGGGTCGATGCCGCCTCCGATCCGAGCCGGATCGGCAGCGACCAGGTGCGCGGTGTGCGCTTCGACGGCGAGCGGATGATCCTTGTGCCGCCACCGCGCGGCGCTGGACCCAGCGCCGAACAGCGTGAGATTACCTGGGAACGCATCGCCGCCGAATAGCCGCGCCGCGCAGGCCGTTGCGCTGCTGCGCTCCAATGACCGCGCGCGGATCGACCCTCCTCGAGGGCCACTCTGTGCGGGTGAGCCGGCCGGCTTGCCCAAGGCGGAGCCGCCACTTAAGATTTCGCGCAGAGTAACCGGCAGGGAACCCGAGCCATGAACTTCGGTGCCTCGATCTTTTTTACCGACTATTCGATCTCGCCGGCGGCGCTGGCGGTGGCGCTCGAGGAGCGCGGCTTTGACTCATTGTGGGCGGCCGAGCACTCGCACATTCCGGTTCCGCGCCAGACCCCGGCGCCGGGCGGCGGCGAGCTCGCCAAGCGCTATTACGATGTGATGGACCCGTTCGTGACCCTGACCGCGGCTGCCGCTGCGACCAAACGGCTCAAGGTGGGCACCGGTGTCTGCCTGGTCATCCAGCGCGACACGATCCAGACCGCAAAGCTCGTCGCCTCCATCGACCAAGTGTCGGGCGGCCGTTTTCTGTTTGGCATCGGCGGCGGGTGGAACCGCGAGGAAATCGAAAGCCATGGCACCGCCTTTGGCACCCGCATGCAAAAGATGCGCGAGCAGATCGAGGCGATGAAAGAGATCTGGACCAAATCGACTGCCGAGTACAATGGCGAGATTGTCAAGGTCACCAAAATGATGACCTGGCCGAAGCCGGTGCAGAAGCCGTGGCCGCCAATCCTGCTGGGCGGCGCCTTTCCATGGGCGGCGCGGCGCGCGATCCGCTATGGCGATGGCTGGTACCCCAATGCCAGCAGCGGCGACCCCGAAGAATACATGCCGCGCTTTCGGCAGATGGCGATCGATGCCGGCCGCGATCCGCAATCCTTGCCGGTGACGATCGGCGGCGCACCCGAAGATGCGGATCGGATCAAGCGCTTTCGCGATCTCGGCGCGGTGCGGGTCAATGTCAGTCTCCCGCCGGAAGGTCCGGATCAGGTCCTGCCAATCCTCGATCGCTGGGCGAAACTGATGCCCCAAGTGCGATAACGCGCGCAGCGCATGGGGTTGTCAGCCGCTGCTCAGCGGGGACAAACTCGGATGCGGTCGAGGCTATCGTTGGCGCGGTCCACCGATTGCCCCTATGCGCGTAAACCTCGAATGCAAAATAAGTCTGCTGGCGTCTCTGCAATCGTCCAATATTATCGGCGGCGATGGCAAGGAGAAGCGAGTGCCTCGATCCAGCGCAATCGGCAATTCGGCACCAAGCGGGCTTCCGCCCGGGTCGACGACCAGCGCCAGCCAGCTCGGGCAGGCGATCACTGCGCTGCGGCGCGGTGATCCGGTCTTAATTCGCGATGACATAATTCGCGATGACAGGCTCAGCGTTCTTGCGATTGCGGCCGAGTTGGTCAGCGAAGAAAAGTTGCGCCGGCTGCGCCAAGTCTCGACCATTCCGCCGCGTATCGTGTTGACGCGCCGTCGGGCGGTGGCACTTGGGCTCGCTCAGCGAGATGAGCTGTCGGGCGCTGTGACCATATCGGTTTCGTCCGAAATGCCGGCCGCGGTGATCCGAAACCTTGCCGATCCGGAAGCGTCATTGGGTGCGGAGCCGCCGGGGTTCGGACCCGAGCCGGTCGTCGCCAAAAGCGGCGGACTGGCGGCAGTGGCCTTGGCGAAACTCGCATCCTTATTGCCTGCCGCTTTGGTTGTCCGGGTCGGCGCCGCGGAAGCGGCATTGCTGGCGCGGCGCGGCGATCTCGTGGCGATCGATGCCGCCTTGGTGTTTCGCCGCCATGCCGAGGATGCGGCCCTTACACGGGTCGCCGAAGCGCGAGTGCCGCTCGCGGATGCTGAAGGCGCCCGTCTGATCGCCTTCCGGCCTGGAGATGGCGGGGGCGAACATCTGGCGATCGTAATCGGCACGCCCGATCCGTCCGCCCCGATCCTGGTGCGGCTCCATTCGGAATGTTTCACCGGCGATCTATTGGCAAGTCTGCGCTGCGATTGTGGCGACCAGTTGCGCGGTGCGATCGCCGCGATCGCGCGCGACGGCGGTGGCGTCCTGCTCTATCTCGCGCAGGAAGGGCGCGGCATCGGTCTCGTCAACAAGCTGCGCGCCTATCAATTGCAGGACGCCGGCTTCGACACTCTCGACGCCAACGAGCAGCTCGGCTTCGACGCCGACGAGCGGGTCTATTTGCCGGCCGCGGAAATGCTGCGGCAATTGGGTTTCGTCACGATCCGCCTGTTGACCAACAATCCCGAAAAGGTTGCCGCACTCGAACGCTACGGCATTCGCGTCGCCGAGCGGGTGCCGCATGTGTTCCCGTCGAATGGGCACAACGAGCGCTATTTGCGTACCAAAGCGGCCCGTAGCGGCCATCTGCTGTAGCCCGTCACAGCGTTGCCGGCCATATTCCCGCGACCGGATAGGCTTCGTGCGGACCGGGCCACGGCGGCATCGTCGCGCCGAGGATTGTCAGCGGCTCGGGCCCGTCGCAGCGGAATTGGAAATGCGTACCGGTCGGCAGGCTGAGCGATAGTCCCGCATCAAGATCCACAATCTCCTCGATGTCGTTGAGCTTCCGCCATAGCCGGCCGCGGCCAGCCACGACATACCACAACTCTTCGATGGTCCGGTGCGCGACTGGCCGGGCGACGGCGCCGGGAGGTAGTGAAAACAGGGCCAGCCCGCCGCGGCTCACGCCGCACAATATCCGTACTTCGGACCCATCGGGCGCAGTCGCGTCGGGCGCGGGCCCGGCGCGCTTTGTTTCGAACCACATTCCCGTTGCTCCCACTAGGCCGTGCTCCGCCCGCAACCCCGGTGATGGGCGGCGCTGATTGACAAAACCGGCAGAGGCCCCGACAACCCGCCCGGGCAACAGAAACGGAAGGGTCCGAGGGATGGGCATGCTTGATGGACGGGTCGCGATCTGTACCGGCTCGGGGCGCGGGGTCGGGGGCGAAGTCGCCAAATTGATGGCTGCGCATGGCGCCAAAGTTGTGATCAATGATCCCGGAACCAGCGGCAGCGGCGAGGGTTCTGACCAAACGCCGGCACAGGAAACCGTCGACCAGATCAAGGCCGCGGGCGGCGAGGCGGTCGCCAATTACGGCTCGGTCGCCAAATTCGACGATTGCCTGGCGATGGTGAGCCAGGCGCGCGAGGCGTTCGGTGGGCTGCATATCGTCTTCAACGCCGCCGGCATCCTGCGCGACAAGATGTTCCATAACATGTTCCCCGAGGACTGGCAGGCGGTCATCGACGTCCATTTGACCGGCCATTTCAACATCAATCGGGCGGCGATCAACCTGTTCCGTGAACAGAATTACGGCCGCATGATCATGGTGTCGTCGACCTCGGGGCTGCTCGGCAATATCGGCCAGTGCAATTATGGCGCTGCCAAGCTCGGGATTGTCGCACTCGCGCGCATCGTCGCGATGGAGAACGCCGCGCGCGGGATCACGGTCAATGTGATCTGCCCGTCAGCCGATACCCGCATGACCCGTTCGGTGCCGACCCCAAAGGACCCGCAAGCAGCGGCGCTGCGCGAGGAACGGTTGCGGCGCAGCCGTGCCGATGCGATCGCACCGCTCTGCGTCTTTCTCGCCTCCGAGCAGGCGTCGAATGTGAATGGCCAGGTCTTTCACCAGCGCGCCGGTGAATTGTCGCTCTACGGTCATATGCGTCCGGTGCGAACGGTCCACCGCCACGGCGGCTGGACTCCGGAAACCGTGGCCGAGTTCGCAATCCCGGCGTTGGCGCCGCAATTTACCCCGTTTGACACGCGTGGCGTGCACGCCGGGCTGCCGATGGAGTAAGCCCTCAAGCCGCCACCAAGGCGCGCCGCGCTGCGGCCACACATTCGTCCTGACCACCACTGGTATCGACGCGGATCCAGTCGATCAGGCCCGGATCCTGTCGCAACTGCGCTGCCAGTACCGCGGCGGTCGCGTCAGAGGCATCGCCGCGCCGCTCGCCAATCCGTTCAGACATCACCTCGGGCTCGGCTTTGAGCCACAAGCCGGTGAACGGCACACCGGCCCGGCGCGCGACCTCGGCAAAGGCCTGCCGCTCTTCGGGCATCAGCGACACCGCGTCGATGATCGCCGTGTATCCCGCATTGAGCGCGGCGCGCGCCCTTGTCTGCAAGGTATGGTATACTTGGAAGGTAATTTCAGGGGTGTAGGCTTCGGCCGGCAAGCGGGTCTCGGGGGCGGCGCCAAGCGCCAGCTTGCGGATGACGTCGCTGCGCAATACGCGCGCTCCGGGTCGCAGCCCCAGTTCGGGTGCCAAGGCGGCGGCGACGGTCGACTTGCCGCTGCCGCTCAAGCCCCCGATGGCGATCAGCCGGCGCGGCTGCGGTTCGAGAAACTGAAGCGCCAGATCGAGATAGCGACGCGCCTCCGCCGCCATCTCGGCCTTCCGGTCGCGATTGGCCGAACTCGCCAGCGCTGTTGCCGTGACGTGCGCGCGGATGCCGCCGCGCAACGACAAAAACAGCGGCATCGCGGCGAGGCCGTCATCGCCTGCAGTGCGGTCGAGATAGCGGTTCAACACGCGATTGGCGAGAGCGGGCAGCTGGCGATGCTCCAGATCCATCAGTAAAAAGGCGAGGTCATAAAGAATGTCGATGCTGGCGAGCGATTCCGAAAATTCGAGGCAATCGAACAACACCGGCTTGCCGTCGACGAGACAAATGTTGCGCAGGTGCAGGTCGCCATGACAGCGCCGCACCTTCCCCCCCGTCCGCCGTGCCTTGATAATCGACGTCGCCGCCGCCAGAGCCTGGCGCCATCGGGCGAGCAGCGCGGCCACATGTTCAGCGGGGAAGATGTCGCCGGCAATTTCGGTCAGAACCTGGTGATTGGTCTCGGCAATAGCCGCGAGCGCTGCGGCACCGCCGTGATCCGGGCGTGGTTCGGCCGCCGCATGAAATTGCGCGATGTGATCGGCAAGTGCATCCATCAGCGGGCCGTCAAGCTCGTCTTTTTGGGCAAGCGCATCGAACAAGTGCGCCTGATCGAAGCGCCGCATCACGACAACCCAATCGAGCGCCGGCCCGTCTTCGATAAAGTCGATCTTGCCGTTTGCAGCGCGCCCTATCCGGCGCAAATTCAAATAGAGCGAGGGGGCGGTGCGCCGGTTTAGCGCCAATTCGGCGGCACAGGCGGCGCGGCGCTGCTCGGCGGTCGAAAAATTGAGATAGGGCAGCTTGACCGCGCGCTTTAGCTTGTAGGCGAGGTCGCCGGCGAGAAAAATCAGGGATATGTGTGTCTCGATCCGCTCGACCCGCTCGATCCCCGGCCCATAGGAAGACGGCTGTGTCAAAAACGTGATGACCGCGCGCTGGTCATCGGGCGTCGCACCACTAGTCACACCATTCAAAGAGCGCATTAAAACAAGCTTCCCTGTTCCGGGCGCGGTGCAGTGCGGCGCACCGGACGCCGCGGCGTCCGACCGGCGATAACATTAACCTTGCCATCGTAAAACTCGAGTTCGAGCCCTTCACCGGGCTTGATCGCCGCAGCCTCGGTCAGGACTCGCGCCGCACCGTCGCGGACCACGACATAGCCGCGCGCCAACAGACTTTCGTGGCGCTCGGAATGGGTGGCGAGCCGCCCGGCAAAGTTGTCGAGGCCGTCCCGTTTGGCTGCGATCATCCGCGTTACCGCAGCGCGTAATCGAACATCCGTCTCAGCGAGCCGCACGCCGGCGCGCTCGACATCGGCGATCAGGACGTCGGGGCGCAGGCGCACCGCGGCGAGATCGAGCTGATGACGGGCGGCGCGCAAATGGCGCTCGGCGGCGAGCCGCAAGCGCTCAGTGCGATCGTCGAGCCGCTGCTGCGCATTCCCGATCAAATCCTGCGGCAATGGCAGACCACGCGCCAGCCCCGCCAGATGCAGCCGGCGCTCGCTCAACAGCCGCGCCAGCCCGCCCGACAGCCGCGAAGACTTGCCGGCGAGCTCGGCCAACAGGTCGAACCGCACCGGCACGGCCATCTCGGCCGCCGCGGTCGGGGTTGGGGCACGCCGATCGCTCGCGTGGTCGATCAAGGTCGTGTCGGTCTCGTGCCCGACAGCGGAGATCAGCGGGATCGCCGAGGCCGCGGCAGCGCGCACGACGATCTCCTCGTTGAAGGCCATCAGATCTTCAAGGCTGCCGCCGCCGCGCGCGACGATGATCAGATCAGGCCGCGGCACGCCCGGCTGTGACACGCTCGACTGGGAAAGGCGGTTGAAGCCGGCGATCGCTGCCGCGATTTGGGCCGGCGCAGCCTCGCCCTGCACCGCGACCGGCCAAACCAGCACATGGCGAGGAAAGCGGTCGGCGAGCCGATGCAGGATGTCGCGGATGACGGCACCGGTGGGCGAGGTCACAACCCCGATCACCTCGGGCAAAAACGGCAGCGGCTTTTTGCGCTCGGCGGCGAACAAACCTTCGGCGGCGAGGCGCTGGCGCCGCTCTTCGAGCAATTTGAGCAGCGCGCCGACCCCCGCCAATTCGATCGAATCGACGACGATCTGGTATTTCGAGCGGCCGGGAAAGGTGGTCAGCCGCCCGGTGCATACCACCTCCATGCCGTCCTCAGGCTTGATGCTGAGGCGAATCGCGGTCATGCGCCAGCACACCGCATCGAGCACGGCTTCGGCATCCTTGAGCGCGAAATAACAATGGCCTGAGCCATGGCGCTTGAAGCCGGAAACCTCGCCGCGCACCCGGACATAGCCGAACCCGTCTTCAATCGAGCGCCGCAGTGCCTGCGACAGCTCGGACACGGTATATTCGATGATGCTGGTTTGCGGCGGCGCTGTGATCACAAGGTCATTCATGGCCACATGATAGCCGAGCACAGGAGCAAGCGCGATGCGGGTGCTGGTGGTAGGATCGGGCGGGCGCGAGCATGCGCTTGCCTGGGCGATAGCGGCCTCGCCGCTGGTTGATCGGCTCTACTGTGCGCCCGGCAATGCCGGGATCGCCGAGGAAGCGGAGTGCGTACCGATCGGTGCGTCCGATATTGCCGGCCTCGTGGATTTTTGCCGGCGCGAGGGG
The DNA here is from genome assembly GCA_019238055.1 of Alphaproteobacteria bacterium. Taxonomy (GTDB): domain Bacteria; phylum Pseudomonadota; class Alphaproteobacteria; order ATCC43930; family CGMCC-115725; genus AP-15. The sequence continues at coordinate 6,936 of JAFAOB010000081.1, read as the reverse complement.
ATCGAATTCGTCGTCGTCGGGCCGGAAGCACCGCTCGTCGCGGGGCTCGTCGACGCGCTCGAAACCGAGGGTGTGCCTGCCTTTGGCCCGACCGCGGCCGCGGCTGCGGTGGAAGGGTCCAAAGGCTTTGCTAAAGAATTGTGCGATCGTGCCGGCATCCCGACCGCCCCATGGCGTCGCTTTCGCGACTCGGCCGCGGCCAAACGCTATATCGCGCGGAAAAACCGCATGCCAATCGTCGTCAAGGCCGACGGGCTCGCCGCCGGCAAAGGGGTCACGATCGCCCACGACCGAAACGACGCATTCCGCGCAGTCGACGCTGCGCTGGTCGAGCAAAGTTTTGGTGAAGCCGGGCGGGAAATCGTCATCGAGGATTTCCTCGCTGGCGAGGAACTGAGTTTTTTCGCGCTGTGCGATGGCACCGACGCGCTGCCTCTCGCCGCTGCGCGGGATTTCAAACGGGTCGGCGACGGCGACACCGGCCCCAATACCGGCGGCATGGGCGCGATCTCGCCGGTGCCGGCACTAACGCCGGTATTGGAAGGCCGGATCATGGACCGCGTCATGATGCCCGCCCTCGCGGCGATGCGGGTGCAAAGCAGGCCGTTCAAAGGCGTGCTTTATGCCGGGCTAATGCTGACCGAAGAGGGCCCGAGGCTGCTCGAATTCAATGCGCGCTTTGGCGATCCGGAGGCGCAAGTGCTGATGATGCGGCTGATCAGCGACCCGCTGCCGGCGATGCTCGCGGCGCATGACGGCGTTCTGCGCCGGGTCGATCTGCGCTGGCATACCGATGCGGCCCTGTGCGTCGTGCTGGCGGCGAAGGGCTATCCCGATGAGCCCGAGCGCGGGAGTACGATACGGGGTCTCGATCGCGCCGCCGCCGATCGTCAGGTCAAGATCTTTCACGCCGCGACCCGCCGCCACGGCGAAGAATTGATTGCCGATGGCGGGCGTGTCCTCGGCGTCACCGCGCTCGGCAGGGATTACGCAGAGGCGCGTACCCGCGCTTACGCGGCCGTCAACCAGATCGATTGGCCCCAAGGATTCTACCGCTGCGATATTGGCCCTCGCTGACGCTTTTCCGTTACTGGCGCGAAGCGGCGGCTCGATCCGAGAAGGCAGCGTAACGTCGTACCTACAGCGATCGCGCTGCCTATCCGCAGGTCCTTGGACCGCGAGCGCGATCCGGGTCGACGACAACGAATGGTCTGAGGCGGATCTTCCTTATCGCCTTTGGATTGCTCCAGGCTATGTGCTCCGCGGTGCTGTCACCGTGTTGCCCGGGTCGCCGTCCGCAATGAAGTCGAGCCTAATCCTGGCATGGGCCGTCGCGATCGCGCTCGACAAACCGCACGGGGATTTCCGCCCGACCGCGCCAGGAAAATGCATCATCTACAATGTCGAGGATGACAAAATCGAACAGCGACGGCAGCTTTCCACAATGCTACGCCAGTTTGAAGCCTTACCGCGCGATATCAGCGGTAAGGTCATTCGCGTTGGGCCCAGGGCGTTGGTACACTGCTGGCGCGGAACAGCGATATCGGAATAATCGTCAATGCCCAGCGATGGACGAGCTGCGTCAGTTGATCGAGGATCATTGCCCGGACGTCCTGATCGCCGATCCATTGGCGGAACTACACACCGCGCTTCCTGCCATTATTGCCGAATTCCGCTCCATAGCAGATGATCCCGGCACCGCGCGCGGCGCTTCCGCGATCATCGGCGGCGCCCGCATCATCCTGACACTCACCACGATGACGGAAGAAGATGCTGAGGCGCTCGGCATACCAACCAGCCGGCAAAGCCGCAGCCGCTATGTCAGGCTCGACGCCAAGCAGAACTATGCCGCCATCGGCGACGCTCAATGGTACGAAAAGGCGCTCTATAACCTCGACAATGGCGAGATCGTCGCCGCGGCGTTGCCGTGGACACCGCCCGATATATGGCGGGTGATCAATGGCGCGATCGCCAACCTAATCCTCAACGATATCGACGCGGCCGTCGGGCTCAAAGAAGGATAGCGCTACAGCGATGGGCCCAACGCTCAGGAACGCACCGTTTGGCCGGTCGTGCAACGATACGCATCCGGGCTAACCGAAAAGCAAGCGCGCGGTCATCAAAACATGGCTCACGAACGAGGTCTTGTTCCGCAAGGCCTACGAAGACCCGACCGACTACAAAGAACGGCAAGACCTCTGTGTCAATCATGCGAAACGCCCCGGTGCAGCCTCCACCTAAAGTTTGCGCCATTACTTTCGTTCAAAGGCGCATAATGGCGCAAATCCGATGTGCCTTTATTATCAGGTGCCTAAGGGAATTTAATGGCATCGTGATTTCCTGCCGATATTGAATTCCGGCCGGGTCGAGCTATTGGACCAACCCCGCCTCATTTCCCAGCTTTGTTCATTGGAGCGGCGCACGGCCCAAGGTGGGCGCGACTCGATCGACCATCCACCGGGAGCACATGATGACCTTGCAAACGCTGCTGCTGGCGCATTGGTGAGCGTATCGGGTGACCCGCTGCCCCTGCGGGGCCGGAACATCTACCTTTACTACAAGCAATGTGCCGAAGCGCTCCCGACCTCGCCGGTAAGGATCGAACTTAACAGCCTGGTCGATCGCGGGCCATCACCTTCGGCGGAGGATAATCGTGTGGAATGGCGCCGGCGGTTTGATGCAATCCAAGCCGGAAGAAATAGGTTCGATAACCCAGGCTCGCGCGCTAAGCCGACCAACCGAAACCCGTTTCAGCCTGGCTGTGTCGAGCACGTTCGGTGGGAGGAGGAGGAACGACGACGGCTTGTCTCGACGGCTGTCAATGAGGTGTTCAATAATGATCCGCAATGACAGGATGACGATTTCACATACACGCCAAAAGGCAATGGAGCAATAGCAGCAAAACAAAGACAATGTTTGCGAGAGCCAGACGAACTTCCACGGTCGCGGCCTCAGCTATGACAAATGACGGCATGATAGCGCTATCGGGCCGGGTCACGCGAATTCGGCACCGCGCGCCGATAACAGATATAATGATCATGCCCAAGGCCGATGTCCGTATCGCAGGCCTTTCGTTGAAGATGGGACCAGGTCTTGCGCACAAAGATTGCGGCATTGGAACTCAATTTTGCACAGATGGGCCGCGGCAACATCGGGATCCCCCGCACCAAAAATGATCTGATCCTCTCCCACTCAGTGAGATCCGATCGCGCATTGCGTAGCGGATGGGTCCGCCGCGGTCGGTTTTGCGATGGGCCCGGAACCGTTGAGGGCTTTATCTAAACAATTCGTCCGAGTCGAAGCTGCGGCACGCTGCATCAAATCTGCTGCTTTTTGAACCTGATTGGTGGCTTCACTCCATGAACAGATACGGCTTCGGGGCTGCGACGAGGATCCTGCTGCTGGCCTGAGGGCACAAGGCAATATCGCCCGGCAACAAAATCTCGGTGCCGTACACGCAAGCATTTTCCGATATCGCATAGCGGAGGTCTCGTTTCTGATCGCAAATTCTTTTTGATGCCAGGCCTCTTTCCAGCGCGGCCGGCCATGAGCCACAGGTGGGAAGAACATGCCGGGCAGCATCGCGTCGGTGTTCAGCGAAGCTGAGGATTTTGAGACTGCCTTAGGTCAAGAGGGATGCCTTGGCCTGCTGGTCACCGGACGCGGGTCTTTTCGCGCGCGGCTAACCCAGATTGCACTGCACAGGCTGCGTCTGTCGGACGTTGAAGAGCAGCTGACTCGGATCGCCTTCGTCAGCGTTCCGGCTGGCATCCTCCTGGTGTTGTCCACCGCAGGCAATGCCCCATCACCGGTCTGGGCCGGGATCGAGATCGGGCCGAATGAGATCATTACCATCCAGCCCGACGAGCGGCTGCATACCCGCACTGACGGGCCGGCTATATGGAGCATGCTCCGAATGCGGGAACGGGATTTGCTTGAAATTGGCCGCGCAGTCGCCGGACCGGACTTTATCATTCCGGGCGGTGTCGCACGATGGCAGTCATCATCTGCTGTCATAAAGGAGCTGCGCGATCTCTGCCGTGCCGCGATCCGAACCACCCGAACGCGACCATTTAGCATGGCCGATGTCGAGGCGACACACGCGCTCGAGCAGCAGATCATCGGGACGCTGATCGAATGCCTGTCTACCATAGCCGAAGAGGAAACCCCCACCGCTAGACGGCATCGAGACATGTTGGCGCGGTTCGACGACCTGCTCCACGACGGATCGGGCCGCTCGTTGTCGGACATCTCTGCCGCGCTGGGTATCTCAGATCGGCTGTTGCGCGAGTGCTGCAAAATCCACCTCGGAATGACCCCCGTCGATTATCGTCGTCGGCAGGCGATGCAACGGGTGTACCGGGAGTTACGGGGTGGAAATATCGAAACAGCGACCGTTAGCGAGATTGCCCGACGGCACGGCTTCACCAGTCTCGGCCGATTTGCCGCGGAGTACCACATGATTTATGGCGAAATACCGTCTGCAACGTTACGCTCATCTTACGGCGTGCCGCCCATATCATTTGGCGGACGCCGCGTTCGTCGAGAAGTCGAGTAAGGCGCGCCATTTTCCGAAAATCCATAGCGCTCACGGCTCGGCCGCGGGAGAATGTTACGCTGTAACCTGAGCCGGTCTACTTCCAGCAGGTCCTTGCCGACCCGGACAGGAGATCAAATGATCGACATAACAGGCCCTAATTACCTGGACTTTGATCAATGGCGTCAAGGTCATAGCAATGCTAAATCGACTGGGTTTGTTCGACCGCTTGAGCCGTTTGCGTATTTTTGTACCCGTGGTGGCGCTGAGCTTTTTTACAGGATGCGCCCAGCCTGATCCGAACACCGTGGCAGGTCGGTCGGACCTCGCCGGACAGCAATGTGCACTCTGCATGGCGCGGAATCCAGGCGATTATTGGGTATGTCATGCAATCTGCGTTCAGCGCGTCGAGGATGAAGGCGCTTACCTCAAGGCGATCGGACGCTAAGACATTCCGTCCGCCAATGTCATCGGAGATTATCCAATGAGGATCACCCAACTTGTCGTTGGCACGGCAATTGTCGCCGCGCTCGCTGTCGAGGGAGCAACAGCCCAGAACCGGGCCGCTGTGCCGGCCGCGCCGCCCACGCCAAAGAGTGCGGCCGCGCCCGCAATCGCTCCGGAGCTGATCGGGTGCTCAAAGAAGTCGGCGCCTATATCGGTACGGCTCAGCAATTCACTTTCCACGCCGATGTCACCTTTGACCATGTTCTGCCTTCGGGACAGAAATTGCAATTTTCGGCTGCTGAAGAGGTCGTACTACAACGTCCCGGCCGGCTCTATGTCGAATGGAACGGCGACCTTGGCGCCCGGCAATTCTGGTACGACGGCAAGTCGGTGACACTCTATGATCCGGCGACGCCTTTTTATGCGAGCGCCGCAGCCCCGCCCAATATCGACGCAATGTTGAGCCAGTTGGTGCCGAAATTGGATTTCGCCCCGCCGCTCGCCGACCTCCTCTACACCGATCCGTACAAACAGGTCCGCGACAAAATCCAATATGGGTTCGACCTCGGGCAGAATGATGTCAATGGCCGAAATTGCCGGACCCTTGCCTTTGTTGAAAGGATATTGACTGGCAAATCTGGATCGAGAACGGACCGCAGCTGACGCCGTGCAAGCTCATCATCACTTACAAAACGCAGGCGTCGCAACCGCAATTCCAGGCCGTGTTCGCGAATTGAAATTTTACGCCGCGCATTGCGCCGTCGGTGTTCACGCCGGACTTGCCGCCAGGAACCCAGAAAATTCCATTCGCGACTGTCGCGGCCACCCAATAGAATTAGGAGAATAGCGACGATGAGCCAAATCATTGACCGAAGGGGGCTTACTGTGATCGCCGGAGCAGCAATCGCAGCATTGGTTGCGATTGGGTCCGAGCATGCGATCGCGTTCGGGTTTGGCGGGGGCTTTCACAGCGGTGGCGGGTTTGGCGGCTTCCGAGGCGGTGGTTTCGGTAGTTTTCATGGCGGCGGATTTGGTGGCGCGTCGCGCTTTGGGGACGGCGGCTTTGCCGACCGCAGCACCGATGCCGGGTTTGGGCGCGGGGGCTATGGCAGTATCCACAACGCGAGCACATTCTCCGATCATTCCGATACCTTCCAGCAGAGCCATCCGCAATTCCAGCAAAACACCGACCAATTCAAAACGAACCATCCGGACACCAGTCAGAACGCGGACCAATTCAAGCAAAATCACCCCGATGCCGGACAAAATGCGAGCCAGCTTCAGCAGAACCGCTTCAATGAAGCCAACCAGCTTCAAAGCAATCGCACCATTGAAGCCAACAATCTGCAGAACAACCGCTTTAATGAGGCCAACAACCTTCAAAATAATCGCGTGAATACGTGGAACAGCTACAACGGCAATTGGGGCGGATACTATTCCGGGCTGGGCTTTGGCGCGGGGTTCGCAATTGGCGCGACGGTTGCCGCATTGCCAGCTGCGGTGGCGGCAATTTCGGTGGCCGGCAATCCGTATTACTATGCCAATGGTGTCTATTACGCCCCGCAAGGTGGCCAATATGTTGTTGTGGCCCCGCCGCAGGGAGCCGTCGTGGCGAGCCCGCCGCCATCATGCTCGCAGGTCAATGCCGGCGGCGCCATCGATCTCGACTGGGGCGGCGCGTTCTACGCACCGGTTTCCGGCGGCTACCAGGTGATCCCACCACCAATCGGCGCCACGACTTGGACCTTGCCCAATGGTGCCGTCAATGAAAATGTCGGTGATGTAACTTATTTCTCCTACGGCGGTGCTTAGAGGCGGTTTTCAGAATTCCCGAGCGAGCCTGCCTGCAACCAGGAATATGCAGGCCGCCTGGAGCAGCGACTGAATGACAAACCCGAGCCGGTCGTAGCGCAGCGCCAAGCGCTTGTTCTCCAGCACCCAGGCATTGCTGC
>JAFAOB010000071.1 GCA_019238055.1 Alphaproteobacteria bacterium | reverse complement strand
TGCGTAGGACCGGCACTTCAGCGGCATTCACCCCGTGGAGCTGGAAAATGTGCTTCGAGGTATCCATCCCAATTCGGCTAATCTGGTCCACGGACGGTCTCCTTTGTCTGAGATCACTTTCCACGACCTCATTCTGGCACATCGATGTGGTCGGAGGGCCGTCCACACCAACAACTTTGCGAGGCTATCGGCTTTATGTCAGACAAAATGTGCCAAGTGCCGGATCACCGCAGTTGCGAGCAAAGCCGCTCCCGATAAAAAAAGGACAGCACCCGAGCCGCGGCTGACCCAGGCGAGGTGGTGCGTCCGGATCCGGCGACGGAAGAGTCCGACCCCGATAACCAAGGCCAGCCACCACACCAGCGAGCCGGTCCACACCCCCACAACCAGGATCCCGGCGCTCAGCAGAGTTGCGCGCGCGCCGCTCAGACCGAGCACCTCGAAAATCCCGAGAAAGACAAGTATGGTTATGGGATTGGTAATGCTCAGCACAAACGTCGTTGCAAAGCTGCGAACCAGGGTTTCGGGATCTCTTTGTTCTCGGGCCACCGCGGGCGGCGGGCTGCCGAGGGCGCGGGCGCCGGCATAAACCAAATAGCAGCCACCCGCCGCGCGCAGCACGCTCTCGTAACCGAGCAGCCATTTCGAGATGAAGGTCAGGCCGAACGCGGCGATGATCCCGAAAAAAGCGTCGGCGCTGGCGGCGCCGAGCCCGGCTACAAGACCGGCGAGCTGGCCCTCAAAGATGGTCTTGCGCAAGCACAGAATGCCGACCGGTCCGACCGGCACGGCGATTACCGCGCCGACTGCGATGCCCTTGAGGAAAAATATAAAAACCATCGGATCACGCCTTTGTCGATAGCGGGAGTAATCTCGGGAGTCAGCCGCGCCCCCGCAATTGCGAATTCCCGCCCACTTACCGGAGGTGCGGGTGTACTATGCTGCGTCGCCTTATTTATGCACTTCCCGGAGGTCGCCGATGTCCGCCGCGGACAATGCTTATCACTTCGAGTTCACGTCGATCGATGGCGAAAAATTGCCGCTCGATGCCTGGCGTGGCCGGCCCGTCCTGGTGGTCAACACCGCATCCTACTGCGGCTACACCCCGCAATACCGTGATCTCGAAGCATTATGGCGGCGCTACCGCGACCGCGGCCTCATCGTGCTGGGCGTGCCGTCGAATGATTTCGGCCAGCAGGAACCAGGATCGGCGGCCGAAATCAAGCAATTCTGCGAAACCAACTATAATGTTGATTTTCCGCTGGCGCAGAAATGCCGGGTCATCGGCGGCGAAGCGCACCCATTCTATCGTTGGATCTCCGAAAGCCTTGGCGAAGCGGGAGTGCCGCGCTGGAACTTTCATAAATATCTGATCGCTCCGGACGGCGAGTTGGCGGGCGTGTGGCCGACCTCTGTCAGCCCGGCGGATCCCCGGATCACCGGTGAAATCGACAAGCTCCTGCCGGAACAGCAAGACTGACCTGACCGAGCCGATCGAAATCCGGCAGCGGTCTTGATCGATTTGCACGCCACGTGCGAAGGATCTGATCAGGCTGTAACCGTTTCAGGGGCTGGAGCGGCAGCGCCTGGCGGTGAAAGGTCGGCGGCCCGGCCCAGTGTGCGGACTGCCAGCATCTCACGCTTGCCACGGATCTCGACCTCTTGCCGCGGAAAGCCCGAGAGGTCGAGCCCGGCACGTAAGACGACGGCCTCTGAGACGACGAGTTCGCAGTCGTATTCCTTGCTCAACTCCTGCAGGCGGCTGGCGGTGTTGACCGCATCGCCGATTGCCGTTATCGAGGATACGGTGCCAAAACCCATCTCGCCGATGATGATCGGTCCTGCATGGATCCCGATGCCGATGCGCATCGGCTGGTCGATCTCGTCCTGCAAGGAGGCGTTGAGTTCTGCCATCCGCTCCGAAATCAAGCGGGCTGCAGCCAGCGCGCCGCGGCAGCCCTCCGGGGCGCCATTCTCAATGCCGAATAGGGCCATGACGCCGTCACCAAGAAACTTATCGACGCGACCGCCCACACTCTCGACCGAACGCCCGACCGCGGCGAAATAGCGGTTTAGGATAAAGACCACGTCATAGGGAAGCCGGCCCTCCGATAGCGCGGTAAAGCCGCGAATATCGGTAAACATGATGGCGATTTCGCGCTCGCTGCCTTGGGCAAAATCGACCCGGCGACTGCCGTCCCGGGCATAGGCAAAGGGCGGCAACAGCGGCGTTACTTCAACCGGGCCCTTTGGCCGCAGCTGGCAAGCCAGGCGAACGTTGGGTGTCGCACCGATCCGACGCAGAATTCGCCGCTCCGGCTCCGCCGGCGGATCGATGCTGCCGACGGCACCCCGCACCCGCACCCGGCAGGTTGAGCAGCGCCCGCGACCACCGCAGATATGGGCGTGCGGGATGCCGACAAGCCGACTGGCCTCGAGCACGCTCGTGCCAGGCGTCACCTCGACAACCCGGCCATCGGGATAGGCGATACGGACGAGGCCGTGCCGACGCTGCCACAACCGGCGCATAAAACGCGCCAACAAAACCGCGGCTACGATGCCCGCGAAAAACCAGCCAAGCGAATTTGTGATCTCGCTGAGAACCTGCTGCTCCGCCGGCGACGGCAGTCGAAAATAGGCAAAAGCTTCGCGGGTCCAGGCAGGGTCGGCGGCGAGAGCGGCGATCTGCCGACTGGCCTCGATCGCGCCCAGCATCGACAGCACCGGCACCATCAGTGCTGTCGCAAAGGCGATGGATTGCAGGCGAGCGTACCACAGCCTGACTTTGAGCCAGAAATGCAGACCGAGCATCGCATGCGCCCAGGCGATGATCAGGGTTGCCAGCTGCAAGGCGCCGTGCCACGGCGAGTGAACAAACAAGACCCACAAAACGAATGTGTAATTGTTGTTGGCGGTGCCGAAGACATCGTGCGAAAGGCGGGTGCCAACCACGTGTTGGACAACTAGGATCGGCACTGCAAAGCCGAGAACAACCTGCGTCAATTCGCCGATGTTGAGGCGCAAGGTGCGCCGCTCCCACAACGCCCACAACGCCAGCGTGAAATGAACCAGAAACGCGCTGTAGAGCAGCACCTGCGCCGGCGGGTTTCCCCACAACCACACAACCCAGCCGAGCACGCTATTCATCGCACGGAGTGAAATCAGACCGATGGCATGGTTTGCGAGATGCATCGTCACATAGGCGAGCATTACCAACCCCGACCAAAGCCGCAGTCGCCGGGTCATGGTTTTGCTCCGCGGCGGAGGCGGGCCGTTGCCGCGGTATGAAGCCTGCTGGCCAAAGTTCCGACTGCGCCCATGCGCCGCAATGCGCAAGGCGGCAGAACGTGGCAAACAAACCCAACCATGCTAGGGGTCCGCTCTATGCTGGAGATCCATCATCTGGTTAAACACTTTGGCACACTGATCGCGGTCGATGACGTGTCGTTCGCGGTCGCACGCGGCGAGGTCTTGGGCTTTCTTGGGCCCAACGGTGCCGGCAAATCGACCACAATGAAGATGATCACCGGCTTTGTCCCGCCAACATTGGGCACCGCGGTCATCTGCGGCCATGACATCACCCGAGCGCCGATCGCGGCGAAACGGTGCATCGGCTATCTGCCTGAGGGGGCGCCCGCCTACCCCGACATGACGGCCGCCGAGTTTCTCGATTTCATTGCTCATATCCGCGGTTTTTCGGGCCGGGAGGCAAAGCGGCGAATCGGCCGCATCGTCGAGACAATCCATATCGCAGAAGTTCTGCATCAGCCGATCGAGACGCTGTCAAAGGGATATCGTCGTCGTGTCGGAGTGGCGCAGGCGCTGTTGCATGATCCCCAGATCCTGATCCTCGACGAGCCAACCGATGGGCTCGATCCCAACCAAAAATACGAAATGCGCAAGATCATCGAGGACATGCGCCCGAACAAGGCGATCGTCATCTCAACCCATCTGCTCGAAGAGGTCGAAGCGGTGTGCAGCCGCGCGATCATCATCGCGCATGGCCGCATCCTCGCCGACGCAACGCCGTCAGAGCTCGCCCGCCGCTCGCGACACCATAATGCCGTGCGCTTTGCCGCGTCTGGCGCGACCGACGCGCAGCTATGCGCCGAATTGCAGCGCTTGCCGGCGGTGGCGGCGGTTGATGCCGCCAGGGATGGAGAGGGGCTGCTGATCTTCCCACGCGGCGGCCAGGACATTGTCGCCGATGTTGCCGATCTTGCGCGGGTGCATCGGTGGCAGGTCACATTGTTGCGGGTCGAGCAAGGCCGGCTCGATGATGTGTTCCGCGAGATTACGACCGCTGCCTCCGAATCTGCACCATTCGCCGCGGCGGCCTGAGATCTGTGATGCGCAACGTCCTCACCATCTTTCGCCGCGAATTCGTCGGCTATTTCACGACCCCGCTCGCCTATGTGTTTATCGTCATCTTTCTGGTGATGGCGGGCATGCTGACATTTTTTGTCGGCAATTTCTTTGGCCGGGGCCAAGCCGATCTGCAGCCGTTTTTTATGTTTCATCCGTGGCTCTATCTCGTGCTGATTCCGGCCTTGTCGATGCGGCTGTGGGCAGAAGAGCGCCGGTCCGGAACGATCGAGCTGTTCCTGACCCTGCCGATCCGTATGATCGAGGCGGTGGTTGGGAAATTCCTCGCCGCCTGGTGCTTTGCCGGGATCGCTTTGGCGCTGACCTTTCCGTTCTGGCTGACGGTCAATTTTCTTGGTCACCCTGACAATGGCGTCATTTTGGCCAGCTATATCGGCAGCTTTCTGCTGGCCGGCGCATTGCTCGCGATTGGCGCCTGCGTCTCGGCGCTGACCAAGAATCAGATCATCGCCTTTGTCGTGACCGCTGCCCTCGCCTTCATCTTTACCGCGGCCGGCTCGCCCGCGGTGCTGGGGGCACTTCAGGGTTGGGCGCCGCAATGGCTGATCGACGGGTTCACCCAGATCAGCTTTGTCAGTCATTTCAGTGCCATTACCCGCGGTGTCATCGACGTCCGCGACGTTTTCTATTTTGCGTCAGTCATTATCGCGTTCCTGTGTGCCAACGCTATCCTCATTGACCTGGAAAAGGCCGAATAAGGGGGGCGAAAAGCCGTGGCGATCACCAACCAACTTTCTTCCACGTCCTCTGAATGGGGTACAAGCCGGCTGCCATGGTGTCTCCGGACGCGTGTCGGCAGCCGTCGGTTCACTCAGTTGCTCCACAACGATCGCGGCAGGCGCTAAATGGAAGCCGGGCCAACCCGCGGGTTTTTCACCTCGCGGAGCGCTGTTGCGTTAACGGCGCTTCTCTGCATCGCGCTGATCTTAATTGCGGCAAATATCATCGTAGGCCGTTGGGTCGATACCCGTCTCGATTTAACCGCCGACCGGCTCTATACCCTGTCGCCCGGCACCTTGCGCACTTTGGCCAAGATCGACGAGCCGATCATCTTGCGCTTTTACTATTCACCTCAGCTCGGCAACGAAGTCCCATCCTATGGGGTCTACGCTCAGCGCGTGCGTCAATTGCTCGATCAATACGTCGCAGCGGCGCACGGAAAGCTGCGCCTCGAAACCTACGATCCGCAGCCGTTTTCGGATGTCGAAGACCGCGCAATGGCGTTCGGTCTGCAGGCGGTGCCGCTCGATCAGAGCGGCGACCGGGTTTATTTCGGCCTTGCCGCCACCAACTCGACCGACGACCAGCAGGTCATTCCGTTCTTTTCGCCCGACCGGGAACGCTTTCTTGAATATGATCTGACCAAGCTGGTCCACTATCTTGCTGTTCCGAAAAAGACCGTCGTCGGCCTGATCAGCACCTTGCCGCTCGAAGGCGATATGATGGCGATAATGCAGGGCCGTCCGAGCCAGCCGATGGCCGTCTTTGACCAATTGCAGCAGCTCGACAAGGTTGAGACACTCGGCACCGATACCGATGCGATACCGGCCGATGTTGATGTGCTGATGGTGGTCCATCCGCACAACCTGTTGCCGAAAACGCTGTTCGCGATCGATCAGTTTGTGTTGAAAGGCGGCAAGGCGCTGATTTTTGTCGACCCGCATTCTGAATTGCAGGCGGCGCAAGCGAGTCAGGCCAGCCCCGCGGGTGTCCAGACAGCGAGCGATCTCGCGCCATTGTTCAAATCCTGGGGTTTCGAGATGCTGCCAAATCTCGTCGCCGGCGACCGCAAGAACGCGCAACAGGTCGAGGTGCCGGTACCGGGCCGTGATGGAGAACCGCTCGATTACATCGCGTGGCTCGATCTGAAGGCGAAAAACCTCAACCGCTCCGACATGATTACCGCCGATCTGAGCCATATCACAATGGCTTCGGCCGGCATCCTCGAACCTCTGCCCGGAGCCAAGACAAGCTTTGAACCACTGATCTGGACCTCGTCGGATTCGACCAAGATCCCCGCCGTCAAGCTCAATGGTCTGCCCGATGTCGCGGGCCTGCTTGCCAATTTTGAACCCGACGGCAAGCGTTATACCTTGGCGGCTCACGTCACAGGCCCAGCCAAGACCGCGTTTCCGGCGGGGCCACCCAAAGCGGCCGGGCCGGCGATGTCCAAGCCCGGAGACATCCCTAGCTCAACAGCGGCGAAGACGGGGTCGTGGCTCAAAGAGGCCAAACATCCGATAAACGCGGTCGTGGTCGCCGATACCGATCTTCTCGACGACCGGATGTGGATCGACAGCCAGAATTTCTTTGGACGGCGGCTGATCGTGCCGCTCGCCAATAACGGCGATTTTGTCGCCAATGCCGTCGAGGTGCTGGCGGGCGGCGAGGATCTCGTAGGCCTGCGGAGCCGGGGGACCGCGGCCCGGCCCTTCGAAGTGGTTGACGAGATCGAGCGCAACGCTCAGGCGCGCTACAGCGATGAAGAGCACGCGCTGCAGCAGAAGCTCAAGGAAACCGAGGCGAAGCTGGCCGATCTGACCGGTAAGAACCAGACTGAGACGCCGGCCAATTTGTCCCCAGAGCAGACCAAGGCAATCGCCCAATTCCGCGTCGACATGCTGCAAACCCGCCGCCAACTGCGCGATGTACAAGCCGCACTGCGCAGCAATATCCAGCGTCTGAAGGATGCTCTCGAATTCTTCAACATTGCGCTGATCCCAATCATTGTCGCCGCTGTTGCGATCATCCTCGGCGCGGTGCGAGTGCGCCGACGTCGCCGGCGCACCGCCGAAGCGTAGGGAGCAGCGATGCAAAAGCGCAGCCTGGGCGTTCTGATGTCGGTGACCGCAATGATGGTTGTGCTGGCGACGGTCGCGCTCGCGACCACCCCAAGCGCTACCGGCCCTGCAGCACCCGGAGCCGACGAGCGCGCATTACCGCGGCTGGCGGCGAGGCTCAACGATGTCGCTTTGGTCGAGGTAAAGCGTTCCGGCCTCGATCTGACCTTTATCCGCGATGGCAACGCCTGGCTGACAAAACAGAAGAGCAATTATCCGGCTGATGCCGGCAAGGTCAGTCGCATCGCGT
>JAFAOB010000171.1 GCA_019238055.1 Alphaproteobacteria bacterium | reverse complement strand
CGATAAGCGCTTGAACGCGTTGTAGAGCACGCCGTAGGAGTAGGAGACCTTGTCGACCGGGAAGTTGCTCTCGAACATGCAGCGCGCCGGACCAAACTGCTCGATGCAGTAAGTCATCAACGGTGCCATCGCCGCGGCCAACTCCTCCGAGCCGATCGGCTTCTCGCGGGTGTGCCAGTCATAGCCGAGCCGCGGCATGCCGATGCCCCCAAGCTTGAGGTTGACGTTGGGACACTGAGCCACCGCCGCGATGCCGCTCCTCCAGGTTGCAAATACCTCGTCGTCACGCCCGGCATAGGGACCGACCCGCTGCAAGCCGCCCAAATGGTTCAGCACGATCGTCAGGTCGGGCATCGCCTTGGCGAAATCGGCGAGTTCGGGCAATTGCGGAAAGCACACCCCGGTATCGAGCGACGATCCCATCCGCGCCAAGACCCGCGCTCCCGCGCGATAATCGGCGGAGGCGAGCACCCCCTGTCTTTCGCGGTTGCCAATTTCCGGATGCGGGTCCCAGGTGACGGTGTGGCGGATGCCGCGAAACCGGTTAGGGCTCGCCGCTTGTAAGGCCTGCAACACCGGCTCGACCCGGTCGCCGAGTTTGAGGTCGGCATGACCGATAATCGCTGCCGCCGCCCGGCATGGGCCATAAAGTCCGGTGGCGCTGGCCGCCGCCAGTCCCTGAACGAATTCGACTTCGCCGACCGGGCGCAGTTCCGGTGAGCCGTCCCGCCGATACATCGAGCGCGCTTCGATAAACACAGTCGAGCGCACATTGTGGCCGCAATTGATGTCGGCCGCCAATTCATGCAGCAGATAGCGCTGATAGGGGATGCGCTCGGAGCGAAAATCCCAGAAATGGTGGTGCGGATCGCAGATCGGAATCTCCGGCTCGAGGATGTCCTCTTGGGTCAGCGCGAGCCAGTCATTGCCACCATACGGCATTGGTGTTCCTCCGGTGCAGGCTTTTTTGCGTTACCATTTTATTCGCGACGGTTCTGGGCAGCAAGCGGCCGGTCGTGTCGTAGCCAGCCGGAGCTATAACTGCAAGCCGATGCGGCAATAATGCAGAGGGTTGCCAACCGCGCGGCCTATGCGACCGGGCTATTGTGGCGGCTGGATCGATCGTGATCGTCAGTTCCAAATGATCAGGCTAGGTTAATCAATACGATGGTTGGCTTGACGGTTAGAGAGGGTTGTAGTGGAGCAAGATTTGAAATCAAGCCGGCGCGGCCTCGATTACGCTGAATGGCGATCGGGTAGCAATGACGCGGTTCATACGAAACCCGGATCTGGCGAGAAGATTACGATACTCGACCTTGGTGCGTTCGACGCCCCCGGTCATCACCATCATATTGAGGTCAATCAACGGGCCAATATGCGGCTCATTCATTGGGGGCAGAACGATTTCAACAACCACGAGGCGGCCGCTGGGGTCGATGACCTGACGGATGTTATTGAGGATCACACCCGAGCGCTCGTCGTTCCAATCATGCAAGACAAACTTAAGCAAATAGAGATCGCCGCCCTCTGGCACGGCCTCGAAGAAGTCGCCGCCAATAAGTTGCAGCCGGGCATGATGGCGCTTGATGAAATCTGCCTTTTGCGCTTCGGCAAGGACGCTGGAGAGGTCAAACAACACCGCTGTAGCGCTGGGGTGGTGGTCGAGGATCGCGCACAAGAATGAGCCGTGGCCGCCGCCAACATCAACCGCGTGCCGAAACGGCGCAAACTGATAATCCGCAAGAACACCACTATTGGCAATGGCCGTCAGATTGGTCATCGCCTCACCAAATAGCGCATTGGTCTCAGAATGCTCGGCGTAGTAGCACCAAATCGGCATGCCATAGACGCGCTCGAACGCGGTACCGTCCTCGCGCAAGCAGCTTTCGACGTAGCGCCAGGACTCGTAATGGTCGTGCCCGAGTTCGGCCTCGGCGAACGCACGCATGCTCCCGGGTCGATCTGAGCGCAGCGTTTCCGATAGCGGTGTGTGGCTGAACATCTCGTTTCCCGTATCTTGGAAGAATCCGTGCGCCGCAAGTGCCCGCATCAGACGTCGCAACGGTTCCGGCTTTGTCCCGGTGGCGGCTGCGATAGTGGAAAGGGTTGTCGGCCGATCACCAACAACATCGGCGAGCTTTAGCCGCGCGGCCAAATACACCGCACGCGACAACCAATAGCCACCAATGATATTAAAGATCTCCACTTGTGGGGGTATTGTGTGCTGCATGCCGCTCTCCGATGAGTACGCGATCATCATCTGAAAGTTCTTAAGCGTGGCTCAGATTAATTGCCATTCGTCATTCAAAAGCTGTTGGCTGGCGCGGTTAAGGTGAACCAGCTTCCACCGTTCGTTGCCGGCTGATCATAGCATCCGATCGATTAGTCGTCCTGCGAGATGACGATAGAAAGGCGTCGGTCCCGCCATGGCCGATGATCACCACATCGACATTGTCGGCTTCAACAATATCATCTCGATTGCACCAACAATGCGCCCCTAGCAACCGTCGCCGGTTCCCAACCTCACACGTTCTTTTGCGGATTTGCAAAAGCACGCGTCGTCCGTTGCTTCGAATTCCTGCTTTGGAAGGTAACCCGTCGCCGATCGGTCTATCTCGCCGAGATCGTCAATGATGGTATAGCCGCTAAGATCGAGACCACCGGCAAGGATTTGCGCCGCGTCGCGCGCTTTACGCTCATTGCTCGCGAAAACACGGCACACCCCTCTTACCCAGGGCTGATAGGTCTTACCGATATGCGCACCCGGTCACGCTCGTTGAGCGGCCAATCGGAGATCAACCTGCCCGGATCGACGACGCCATCCGGATAGGTTACGAAAAAGACCGTTGGCACGATTGCTGCCCTCCCAATTGCCGCCATATCCCATTGCGATGTCGACCAGTAGCGGCGCCAAAGGGGATTTCGCTCTAGCGGTTCATGGGGGCGCCGGAACGATCCGTCGCAACGAGACGACGGCCGCTCGCGCGCCTTTCTACCATGAGGCTCTGTACCGCGCGTTGGCGGCCGGTCGCGATGTCCTCGCGGATGGCGGGAATGCGCTTGATGCCGTGACCCAGGCCGTGGTGGGGCTCGAAGATGATCCGCTGTTCAACGCAGGAAAGGGCAGCGTCTTCTCGGCCGCCGGCACCCAGGAAATGGATGCTGCGCTAATGGACGGCCGCGATCTTCGCGCCGGTGCGGTAGCCGCCATTTTCGGACCGCGCAATCCCATTTTGGCAGCGCGCGCGGTCATGGAACACTCGGCTCATGTGCTTTTGGTTGGGGAGGGCGCCCTCGCGTTTTGCCGCGAGCAGGGCATCGCCTTCGCCGAACCCAATTATTTTTCACCGAAAAGCGCTGGCGCGCGTTGCATGCCGAGCTCGAACGCCGCCGTCGCGGGCTTGCCGGGATGATGACGAGCAACGCCGACACGGGACCGTGGGTGCGGTTGCGCGCGACTGCGATGGCAACCTGGCCGCCGCCACCTCGACCGGGGGTATGACCGG
The DNA here is from genome assembly GCA_019238055.1 of Alphaproteobacteria bacterium. Taxonomy (GTDB): domain Bacteria; phylum Pseudomonadota; class Alphaproteobacteria; order ATCC43930; family CGMCC-115725; genus AP-15. The sequence continues at coordinate 865 of JAFAOB010000171.1, read as the reverse complement.
CAAGATCCCGGGCCGGGTTGGTGACAGCCCGATCATTGGCGCCGGCACTTATGCGCACAACGCGGCCTGCGCCGTTTCCGCAACCGGCCATGGCGAGATGTTCATGCGCTACGGCGTGGCCTTCGAGATCGCCGCCCGGGTACGCCACGCCGGTTTGCCACTTGACGAGGCCGCGCGCGCCGTCATCGCTGAGTTGGGCGGATTCGGCGGGCGCGGCGGGGTCATTACCGTCGGTCGTACCGGTGCGCCGGCTCTACCGTTCAACACGGCCGGAATGTATCGTGGTTATGTCTTGGCCGACGGCAAGATCCACACCGCCATCTGGAACGAGCCCTATCAGGTGTGGTGATGTGTTCGAACTCTCTGGTTTTATTCAGCCAGGTCCGAAATGCGGCATCGGGGTCCTTGACCTGCTTGCCATAGGTCATATGCCAGTCGCGACAACGGTTGACCTGCTCATTCATCCAGGCTTCGCTCAGCCCATGTTCGCACACCATCTCGCTATGTCTGTCGTTGGGCTGCCAATCCTCCGGGAACGGCCCGGGAGGGCGCTTTTTGCGACCTCGTTTCTGGGGGAGGCTGAGGGGGTTGGGACGCGCTCGGCGCGTCACCCCTAAAACCCCCTCAGAGCTATCTCTTCCCTTACCTTCCCCTTCTCTTCCCCTACCTTCCCCTCCCTTATCTAGCAGTACGAAACGCATATCAGAACGCGTTGTGATACGCGTATCAGAATGCGTATCAGTGGGCGTTTCATTCGCCGGTGGAGATGCGTTTCCGCGCTGTTTCTGACGCCATTCGGAAACGCGTTTCAGATCGGCCTCGCGACGCTCGCGAAATTGTTTCTTCTTCTGGAACGCGCGCTGCG
>JAFAOB010000163.1 GCA_019238055.1 Alphaproteobacteria bacterium | reverse complement strand
GACGGCACGACCGACGGCCGCGTCATCGAGATCAATTGGCGCGCAACTCATGTCCTGACGGCCAAGCGCGATCTCGCGATCGTCCCAAACAGCACGATTGCCAAAGCAAAGATCGTTAATGCCAGTTCTCCGTCGGGCATTCACGGCATGACCGTGACGGTTCAGCTCGATCCCAAGACTTCACCCGCCGCCGGTGTCGAGATCTTGCAGCACGCGGTCCTGAATACTCGGCTGGTCCTGGCGACCCCGGCGCCGCTGATCGCGGTAAAAGCCATCACAGGCGATGTGATCGACTTCGAGATTAGCTTTTTTGTCGAGGAATTGTCGCAATCGATCCGCGCCCAAAACGAGCTATTTGATTGGATCAATCGACATCTCGCGGCGGCCGGGGTCGCATTCGCTTCGACGCAGGTGGTGCCGACTTCTTGGCCGTCGCTGCTCGCATCGCCCGAGTCCAATGATAGCCTGTCCGAACGCGCACTTGATCTAGTTGAGCTAATCGCCGATCTGACCCCGTCCGAGCGCAAGATCCTCGCCGGAAAGGCCGTAGCGCAGCATTACAGCGAGGGCGATGTGCTGGTCGAAGCCGGTACCGTGCTGCAATCGCTGTACGTGATCGGCGCCGGGGTCGTCTCGATCACGCAGGTTCATTCGGAGGGCGAGATCGAATTGTTCCGCATTGGACCGGGCGATCATTACGGCGAGGTTGGGTTGTTGACCGGGCATTCGACAGAGGCGACGATCCGGGCGTTGACGCCGGTTACGCTTTACGAACTGGCAAAGGATGATCTGGCGCCGGTGATCGAGGCGCGCCCTGAGGTGTCGCATGCGATGTGCCGCACGCTCGCTCAGCGTCAGGCCGCGGGTAAGCTGCTCGCCTCGCCTCAAATCGACAAAGACCTGCCGCCACCGAGGGTGGCGGCGTGGTTCTCCGAGCGGCTCCATCGCCTGTTCGATCTCACCCACGCCGACTGAGCTGTCTCAGCTCGGCCAATTCAAAGGACGAGACCGGAAAGCCAACCAACCCGCCGACTCCGCGCAGCAGGTTGCTGAACGGCTGCGGAACGCAGGCTGCTTGAACCTGTTTCGGAATTTGAGGAGACCGGCTTGTAGATGCTGCAAGCCTCCAACTAGTTGAAACTTTGCAAGGTCTGCGACCCACATATGTAAACTATTCTGCGCGAGGCGAATTGCCCTGGGTCGGCTAATACAATCGGGAGAGGACCCGTGATAAATAGGCGAGCTCAGCAAGTCAGCGTTGTTAGCCGGAAGCTGGCACTGAATTTTGTCTGGATCGCCGCTATCTTCACCTCCAGTATGGGCGCCTGCGCGGCTCAAGCGAACACAGTCGAGGCGGTCAGGCCCGCAGGCCCAGGTGTTCTGACCAAACATTTCGACTGGCTCATCACCACGTCGCAGCGAAGATACCATCATATAAGGCTACCGGCTCGGGTTGCTGTTGGCGATAAATTCAGTCTGTCATTCGGCAGCAACACAAAGACTTACACATTCTCGGTCGCGCAGATAATTCTCAAAGGCGACCATTGCGAGATCTACAGCCAATCGGAAGTTGGTCACCGCCGGGACAAGATCGACGTTGTTCCCTGCTATGCTGCAGACCATGGGCGTTAGGGTGTAAGGCGGAATGCGCCGCCAGGAGGATCGAGACCAACCTCGCCTGCAGGCCGGTTTGGAATCTAGGGGTATAAAATGGCAGCCAATCCGAATGATGACAGCAATCTCGAGCAGCGGCTTCGGCTGATCGAGGACCGCCTCGAGATCTACAACCTGATCGCCAGCCATCCGCCGAGCGCGGATACTGCTGCCGGCAATTACACAGCCTCGGTATGGACCGAGGATGGCATGTTCGACCGCGGCGCCGAATTCCCGCGACCGACCGGCAGAATGGCGATTGCCGGCGGATCTTCGAACCCCGAGCACCATCGAGCGATCGAACAGGGGATCGCGCACTTTGCCGGGTTGCCTTATGTGCGGGTCACTGGCGACACGGCGTTTGCGATCTCTTATTTGCAGATACTCGTCCCGGACCACATGGGTCCGCAATTCGATGTCCCCAATCACGGCTCCTCACGCGGCTTCCACATACACCGGGTTTCTGCCAATCGTTGGGAGTTCGTCCGCACCGAGGAGGGCTGGAAGATCAAGCGGAGAACCTTGCGCCCATTGGACGGCAGCGAGCCCGCACGCGAGATCTTGCGCGGCGCACTCGAACCGTAGACCCTCGTCGAGGTCACGCGCTCGCCTAAATCGAGCCTGACAATGAGCTCCGTTCCCGGTTCCACCGGGCTGACGATCGCGACGTCCTCAATGCAAGATCTCAGGTTCGGAAGGCAGAGCATGCTGAGAAATCTCGTGACGGAACTCATCGGTGTGGTCTTGGCGATGGGCCACCCGGCGGCACCATCGGCGAGTTCCGCGGATGGCGAGTTGATTGAGGATCTCGTCGCTGCAAATCGCATTCTCGCCGATCAGGGCGTTCTCGACGGCTTTGGTCATGTCAGCGCCCGGCATGACAAAGACCCGAGCCGCTTCTTGCTGGCACGCAGCATGGCGCCGGCGCTCGTAACCACCGCCGATATCATGGAATTTGATCTCGACGGCAACCCGATCGATGCGCGCGGGCGCACCGCTTACCTCGAGCGCTTCATCCATAGCGAGATCTACAAGGCTAACCCCGAGGTTCGCGCCATTGTGCACAGCCACTCACCCGCAGTAATCCCGTTCGGTGTCGCCGGTGTGCCATTGCAGCCGATTTTCCACCTCGGCGGGTTTCTCGGCGCGGGGGTCCCCTTGTTCGAGATCCGAACCGCCGGCGGACCCGCCACCGACATGCTGATACGAAATCCCGAGCTTGGTGGCGCCTTGGCAATGACACTCGGAAGCGCGCCTGTGGCGCTGATGCGGGGTCACGGCGACGTGGTTGTCGGCCGATCGATCAGGGAAGCCGTATTCCGCGCAATTTATACCGAGGTCAACGCCCGGCTCACTAGCGAGGCGTTGCGGTTGGGGGGAGAGAAGGTCGTCTTCCTCAACGAAGAGGAAGCCAAAGCGGCAGCCGAAACCAATAGCGCTCAGATCGGCCGGCCGTGGGAGTTGTGGAAGACAAAGGCACGTGTACAACCTCGCTGATGACCGGCGTCCATTGAGAACTCTTCCGGTGCTCAGTTGCATTCAGATGACCCCGTCCCGGTCTGATCGTCTTGCTGTCTTTGGATGGCCGCTCTATATAGATTCTTCGGTAACGCCTTTGTTGGTTGCACCGCCACGGTCAGCTGGATTGTTCACATACCCACCCTCCCAACGCAAAATGAAGGGTAAGAAAGCGGTGAAGGCTGGTGATGTAATGTCCTGCATGGCTCAATCCTCACAAGCATCAGTCGAAACGGAGCGATACCTCCCGACCAAAGTGAGAGATCCGGCCGACGTTACTGTTGAGATGATATGACGCATCCGAGTTTTTGATATCGTTGTAGCTATCGGCCCCTAGGTCTTGCCCCGGCATCCTCGAGCGTGGGTCTACTGAATTTTTCCTGGCCCACTGAGCAAACATCCACAAGAAGCGCCGCGCCGAAGCGGGCCCAAAGAGGAGTCCTCCGCACATTGGCCGTGCCGGGTTACGCAATGATAGATCTTCGTCGAATGCGCGGCTTCGACGCTCGATCCACTGCCGTCATATGACTGGGCATCACCCGGAGAGACAGGCGCATTACTATAAGCCGGTGGGCCGCCATATCCGAAAACGCCACTTGGAGCGCCGGTAATACCGCCGCCCATTATACCGCCATTGGTCATGCCGCCGCCCATTATACCGCCATTGGTCATGCCGCCGCCCATCATACCGCCGCCGTTCATGCCGGCGATGAGGGTTATGGCACCGTCGGGACGACCAGCCGCTGCAGGAGCTGATAAACCAGCTACCGGCGCGAGCGGCGGCGCCGCGAGTGCCGTGGTCCCAATTGCTCCAGCCGCGATCAGCAGTAAAAGAGAAGAAGGTGATTTGTGCACTGGACCCTCCCGTACTTTATTCTTAAGGTTACTGCTTAACCTATAGGTCCGTTGCACCCTGCGCTATGGTAAAACGAGGCCCGGGCGAGAAAATAGAGGTCTCACCGAAAGTGGCCTTGCATGTGTACCGAAATTAGAATGATTAATTTAACCTCGGGTTGATCTTAAATCGTGCAAGCCACTCGGAAACCACAGCGCCCTTGCCATCCCGGCGACCACGAATCGTTGTAGTCGCGATACGCGGAGCGACAGATCGCGGGGTTGTGCGACCAGGATCCATCGCGCAATATCCGCGGGGCGTCGCGCGGACCGGAAAGATAGGCAGAGCCGTCGAGCGGCGATTGCGAATAATCATCGCTCGCCTTATCGAGGCAGTGCTCCCAGACATTGCCATGCATGTCATAGAGCCCGAACCGATTGCGCGGGAAGGTCCCCGGCCGCGTCGTCGTGCCGCGAAAAATCCCGACCGGGCCCTGGCCGTAGGCGCCTGATGTATAGCGGACACCGGCATAGACATCGGAGGCGATGCTCTTGCCGTCACTGTCGCCGCATATGGCGCCGCCAGTTCCGCAATAATTCGCCAATTCCGGGGTGATCGTCGGTCCGACATTGAAGGCGGTGACGGTTCCGGCGCGAGAGGCATATTCCCATTCGGCCTCGCTCGGCAGGCGATACGGTCGTCCGGTGATCGCAGCAAGCCGCAAACAAAACTCTTCGGCTTGGTTCCAGCTGACGGTTTCCACAGGCAGATCGATCCCTTTGAAAAAAGAAGGTATCGGAGGGAGATCGCGAAGGATCCGATCGGGATGCGCCAATACGACTGCGACCCATTGCGCCTGGCTCACCGGCGAGGCGCTGACAAAGAATGCAGGAACACTGACGTGATGCTGCGGGCTCTCGTTAGGTTGCCGCTCCGGCTCATTTGACGGCGAGCCCATTGTGAAACTGCCGCTCGGGATCGAGACCATCTCGAGCTGGGCATTGAGCCCGAGCGCTTCACTGAATACCGCGGCAGCATACCTTTCCGATGGGTTCCGGATCCCTTTCTCGTCAACGCTCGCGGCATCGAAGTGGATGGTCCGCAGTGCCGGCCTCGACAAAAATCTCCTGACCGAAGGTACGGCAACGGTGAGCGCACCGGCTGCGAGGGCAACGCTCGCGGCAATCCCGAGGGCCCGGCGCCTCGTCAACCCGACCTGCCGGAGAGGGGCGGGGTGCGGTTCGGCCGCCGAAGTCGTTGCCGCCACAGCGGCAATGGGTACCGAGGTGGGGCGAGCAGACTGCCGTTGGGTTGCGCCCGTGGCGGGAGGGTTGAGGTTCAGACGCCGGAGCATCTCACCGATATCCGACTCCCATCGATTGTGACTGAGCTCAAATCCATTGCGATAGGCGAGGTCCCGAATCTCCGGAGGCAGCTGAGCGGCGGCGGGCATATGCGCCCCTTGCACCAGAACCGGCATGACGATGATGTCGCGCTTCAGCGCCGCCTCGATCTCCAGGCGAACAAAATCACCCGGATCTTCCAAGCGCGTGCGCCCCTCTTCGTCTTTGGTGTCAGCCCAGTTTCTGCCGATCAGCACCAGCACGATGTCGCAGGACGCGAGTGTCCTCTGCAGTGCGCCGCGGAAATCACGGCCGAGCGCGATGCTGTCCACATCCATGAATACCGAGCTTTCGCCCAGCCTTTCACGCATGTCATTGAACAAAGCCCGGGCCTCGCCGGCACAGTTTTCTCTTCGATAGCTGATGAAGGTAGTCGTCATGTGCTCTCTGCACCCCCGCGGCGCCGCACGCACTGGCAATCATCGAGCGATGGGGCAGCGAGACTCAAGCCGAAAAAACGCAATCTCTCGGCTAGGAAGCAAGAGATTTAAAGCACTTCTAAGCTGATGCGATAGCAGAGAGATAAGGTGGGGCGTTTCGATAACTGCGCCACAACCAAAATATGATGTCAAGCATCGGTATTCGCAGCATCATAGAGGTCGTAAAGGTGCAATAGATTAATCTGCCGCTCAATATTCTTCTTTGCCGTTCACAAAGTTGCGGAATCGATGATGATCGGCTGCCGCCCGGTGAGTTTGTGGACCAGTTCGACCACGTTCTCGGTGCCACCTGGCCCGTCTCCGGCGGCACGATCCCACAACGCGACAAACGAAACTCTGCTCAGCCCGTAGGACAGCGCGGTGTAGATCATCCAACGATTGCAACGATCATGCACACTGATCCCATCGGGTGCTGGACCGAGCTCCTCGGGCATCACGAGAACGGTGCTGGCCGGGTTCTCCTTTGCCCGTGAAAAGCTGCGCTCCCAGCGCCGGTCCGGATCGGCAAAGGTCACCGACTGGGCCAAGAATTCGTTTTCGGTACGAGCGAGATGCAGCTCGATCAGCATGCCGCGCTCCAGGCATGCTTCGGCAAACAGCAGGTCGCCGCCACAGGCGCCACCGCAAAGACCGAGATCGCCGGCACCCGCTCCGACCTCATCGAGTGCGGCGCGAATGCGTGCCGCCGCTGCTTCGATCTTTGCCGGCGGGAAGCGCGGCGGCTTGGCCTTATCCGTGCCGCGATCGGCCGGGTCATCGATCATGTGACCGCTAAATACGACGACGCGGGCCGGCTCCAGCCGTTGTTCGGGACGACTGCCGACCAGAGAACGGAGCTGCTGCTCGGCGCGATCGATTACGGCGGCGGCTTCGGCAACGATGTCGCTTCGGAAATTCAGATCGCCCAGAAAATCGAGCTGCTGGCTCGACGAGTCGAGCGCAAACCAGTAGCGATCTGCGACTGCCAGCGCCGCCGCCTCAGAATAGCCCTCGATCGCATCTTCTTTCCGATCCTCGATCAGAGCGAGTTCTGCGAGGGTGACGAGCGACCAATAATCCTTGCTGCGCTCGGCCGCTGCGGCAGCCGTCCATCTAACACCAGCCGTGATCAGATCGAGCGGCAGCCGGCTCCGCCGGCGGGTGACGTGTTCCCAAACCCTCCCGAGAGTAAGCGCGTTGATACCCGGATAATGCTCACCGGGAGCAACCTGAAAGGCCTCGATGTAAGCAGAAGCAGCAGTCTGCAATGTCGCTGCGGTGTCGCGGGCAGCAGCGACCGGGTCCAGTTTGCGTTGCGGATGTGCATTCCATATCTGCATCCACTCGTCTTTCCAGGTGCGCGCCAGGAGAGCGAGGGTCTCGCCGCGCTTGTGTTCGCCGGCAAGATGGCGCAGGAATTCGCGCGCCTCGGCGTACCGTCGGGCGCGGCCGAGAGCGATGCCCTCGAGCTGGCGCGCTTCGATATCGTCGGGCTCGAGACGGCAGGCGCGTTCGAGAATATTCAGCGCATAGCGGGGCCGGTTAAGGTCAACAAGGGCTCGCGCAGCAGTGCGCAGAGCCTCGAATTCGAGCGCGCTGTTCGGGGTCTCCTCGGCGAGGACCAGAATGTCGCCAGGCCGCTGTTTGAGCCGCGCCATCTCGACGCGGCTTTGCCATTCTTCGAGCGCGTGCCACAACTCATTGACATCACCGACCTTGAGCGTCTTCCAATCCGGCTCTCTGAGATTGGGAAGCTGCTGATACACCGGACTTGCCCGCCGCCCCCGCCAGGCACCGAGTGTGGCTTCGATTGCGCCCTTGAGCGCCGCACGCTCGGGTTCAACACGCTCGTGATCGAGCCGCCCCTTCTCGAGGCTATACCGCACCATGCGCTGGCCTGCGATGTCGAAGGGTAGCCGGTCTCGCAGCGCATAAGTCAAAACCGCGCCGCCCGCGCGCAGCGCGTGACGCACGCCAATTTCATACCAAACGTTGGGGTTGTCCAAAGTGAGGTCAGCGACGACAAACTCGGCGAGGAGCAAGGCCTGAAACATATCGAGGTGGATCGAGCCGCCGCGGCGGTCCGCATCGGCGCGATGCGGCATCAAACCGGCCGCCGCTATTGCCGGCGCAAACAGGCCCTCATACACCACATCAAAGTCGATGACGGTGCCGTCGGAGGCTTTTTTCGTGCCAAACGGCATGACGACAAAGGCACGGCGGAGGGATGTCATCGGCTTGCCTCAGGCTTGATGTGACGCGCGCAGCGAGTTCGCGAGCTTTGGTCAGGTTGGCGGGAAATCCGCGAAATGCTCCTCGCGCAGCTTCGTTTCGGCGACCCTTCGCCCAACCTGCTGCAAATCTGGGATGCCGTCGATCGAATCGAGCTTCTGCACGGTGCGCGGCTCGATATCCGGGCAACCGAGGCGGTCCAAACCCTCCCGGGTCAGTTCGGCATTGTAGCGCAAATAAGTGAAGAGCTTATCGCCGCGCGCCAATGGGCCGGCGCAGCCGATCAGATCATTCACCTCGCGGTCGATCGGGTCGCCGACGCGGCAGTCGCCAAACACGCGGCAAAGCAGATCCTGCTCGTTCAAAGCGGCGAACATCAATGCAGACGGTATCGTCTGCGCATTGAAAAGCAGGTTCATTTCATCCGGCTCGAGGCCCATTTGCGGATTGGGGCTCGTCCCGGTTCCAATCGATACGACCAGCATGCGCCCGATGCCGGTGCGCCATCGAGCTTCCGGTTTTCCCGCCCAATAACGATCGAGCGTTGCCATCAAGAACATCTGGAAGGCGGGATTGTTGTACATTGTTACACCACCGTCGACAAAGATGAACTCCCGTTCGCCGGCGCGATCGGTGTTATTCAAAACAATCACCTCGGGCGGGAAAAAAGTCGGAGCTGCAGTGCTGGCGCGGACCAGCTGCCAAAGCGGCAAATTGAGGTTGCAGTCGGCGCGCGAGTCATCATTGTAACGCGCATAGGGGTTGTTGGAGATCGGCCACGGCGAGTCGGTCGTGGCGTTGCGCATAACAAGAAGCAGCAATGTCCGCAGTTTTTCCGAGCCGAGCATCGTCGTCGCGCCAAATACGTCTTTGAGTTTTGCGGCAAGCGGCTCGTCTTCGAATTTATAGCGCAATCGGCGCAGCAGGTTCGCCTTGACGAACATCTGCGCACCCGCCTCTCGATAAAAGCTCAGAATGTCGGCGACCGACATGCCGATCGAAAGGCCGGCAGCGATGATGCCTCCGGTACTCGTCCCGGCGATATAATCAAAGTAATCTGCAAGGTGAAAATCAGCACGCCCGCTTTTCGTTTTAAGCAGGTTCTCAATCTGTTGCAGAATTTCGAGCGACAGCACGCCGCGAATACCGCCGCCATCGATGGCCAGCAGCTTTTTCTGCCCGTCGTATTCGATTCGTTCTATCAAGCTCATCGTCGTAGCCGCCTCGCCGGTCTCATATCTCGCGAGCGGTGCTATCGGACCGATTATGGATCGGCGAAACAGTTCTTGGTTCGCAGCCCGCCTCGGTTCGCCGGACGGGACTGTCTGGCCAAAGTGCCGATCGAACCCGCGATATCTGGGCCATTCCGCGAGGGTCGTTTCTCGGATCCGTTCCCGCTTACCGGCTTTACCCTAGCAAGCTCGTGAGACGAATGATAGGCAGCGCGCGATTCACATGGATGTCAGACGCTTAACCCGCTCCAAGGACCGGGCGAACGGGCCTCAACCGCCTTCGATAGAAAGCTATCGCGCTGATTGTACATTCGCTTTGCCCATTAGACAGATTACGGAAAAAATTAGATAGACTACGGAAAACCATTTGTTAACTATAAACAATTATAATCCCGTACCCTTCCATGGCCCCATTCTTGCTTGTTGCAACATCCGCATTTCCCCGACCAACTGTTCGAGTGGCATCCACCCAAAAAGAAACTTCTGGTGCCTTTCTGCAAGTTCTTTGACCGACATGCCGCTCCTGAGATCCTGTTCAAAGGCTTGCATACCAGCCACATACACCTCACGATAAAAGATGCCTCGGCGAATATTGAATGGGAGAGCAATGAGCATGGCAATTGCGAAGATAATGGTGACACGATTGCGCATGGTCTCAGACCCATAAAGAATCCATGCGAAATACACGGCACACAATCCAGGTGCACTAATCAGAGCATAGCGATCTTGCTCACCCCAATGGGCACGGCCCAGCCAATTGCGAATACTAAGGTTGCCATCGCTCCCACGAAGATTAGCAAACCGAAAGCCCGAAACCGTTCCGCTGGGAAAATATTGCGCAGACCACGGCGCAGCGGGATTATTCCAGATGCCAATAGGAGAGCCGCGACTCCACAAAAGAGCCCGCCTGTGATCGATTTGGCGCCACCAGCCGGCCCCAAGGCCATCCCGACGAACCTTGCGCTCGCTACGACGATCCAACCAATTCCGGGATAGGATTGTGTGACAGATACATAGCCGATAAAATAAAGACCGATCAGTGCGATCGAAACGAAGATACACGCGGCCTCGAACGGAATAATCCACCTTGCAGTAATATCGTCGCGAAACAGCAGCATACCGGCGACGAGCCACAGAACAATAAAGGGCGTGAAGATCATGCCGTGTCCACCTGAGAGGGGCAGCAACACCAAAGTGAAAGCGGCAACGACAGCAGTTTTTGGTGATAATGGCCACCGGCTATTCACAATAATCATCAGCCAGGAGCATACCAGACCAGTTGATATCCAAAACTGGATGTTATATCCCAAGAATAAAATATCGAAATGCCCAAGATGAAGGAGTACCAGTGGAAAGAAAACGTCGGCCAGTCGCGTTTGGTCACCACGGAGACGACGGGCAATCAGGATCATCGCTAAACAAAGCCCTCCCAGCGCTACAGCATTGGCAATCATGCCAACTCTGAAGTCGCCACCGCTGGCTTTTAGAAGGACCAGATAAGCCGCTCTGTGAATCGGCGTTCGATGCTCCATGGTTTGTGACCATAGCCATTCCATGAGATGCGGCTGCTTTCCAACGAGCGCCGCAACCATTGCCCAATCTTCTCTCCACGGCACGTTGCGACCGTACTCGGCGATCCAACTGAGCATTGCGGCAACCATGCCAGCCCAGACGCCGAGAACGCTGATAAGAGCCCATTTATCAAATGTTGTTTCCTGCCTATCAATGGAGGGGGGGACACCCATAGTGTTCTTGTCCTCGTAGTTCGCCAGCGAGCATCACATCAATCTGAGTCGGGGGCGTGAAACCCCAAAGTGCGAAGATATACTATGGTGACAGCGTGTCGTGATATGACCGAGGAGTATCAAGGCCAAAGAAGATCCCGATCGACTGGGTCATCTTCACCGTGCCGTAACGGAAGGGTGCAAACCAAGCCGTCACCGCCGAAGCCGCGAGCGATAGATCTGCTATATCTTGTACCTCTAGTATGGTATGGCAGGGACGGCATACGGCCATGCTCCTCATCGTAGTTCGGGAAAGTCCTCTTCCCAGAATTCGAAAGTCGTGCGGGGGACATCGCTGCGGCGGCGCTCCGCTTCGGCGATGCGCAATTCGACACGGCGGATCTTGCCGGAGATGGTTTTTGGCAGATCGGCGAACTCGATCCGGCGCACCCGCTTGAAGGGTGCCAAATGGGCGCGGATATGGCGAAAGATCGCAAGTGCTGTGTCGCGCGTCGGCGGCTCTTTGCCGGCGAGCACAACAAAAGCCTTGGGGACCGCAAGGCGCAGCGGGTCGGGCGACGGGACAATCGCCGCTTCGGCTACTGCCGGGTGCTCGATCAGCGCACTTTCCAGCTCGAACGGGCTGATCCGGTAATCGGAGGCTTTGAACACATCATCGGCGCGGCCGACATAGGTGAAATAGCTGTCGGAATCGACCGTCGCCACATCACCGGTGCGATAGACCGTGCCGGTTAACGGCTGCAGGGCGCCATTGTCGCCCTGATAGCCCTGCATCAGCCCCAAAGGCGGCGGGTCGAGCGCCAGGCAGACTTCGCCCTCTTGCTGTTCGGCGCCGTCGGCATCGAGCAATCGCACCCGATAGCCGGGCGCCGGCTGCCCCATCGATCCCGGTTTGACCTTCTGGCCGGGGAAATTGCCGATCTGCAATGTCGTCTCGGTCTGGCCGTAACCGTCGCGCACGGTTATACCCCAGGCGGCTCTAACCTGTTCAATGACCTCCGGATTGAGCGGCTCGCCGGCACCGAGCACCTCGCGCAAAGCGACCTTCCATGAGGCCAGATCTTCCTGGATCAGCATGCGCCAGACCGTCGGCGGCGCACAAAACGTCGTGACGCCGCAGCGTGCAATCGCGTCGAGCAGCCCCTTCGCATTAAAGCGCGGCTGGTTCAGCATGAACACCGTCGCGGCGGCGTTCCACGGCGCGAACACGCAGCTATAAGCGTGCTTGGCCCAGCCTGGCGACGAAATGTTGAGGTGAATATCGCCGGGCTTTACGCCGAGATAGTACATCGTCGACAGATGCCCGACCGGATAGCTTTGATGGCTGTGCAATACGAGCTTTGGCTTGGCGGTCGTGCCCGAGGTGAAATAGAGCAGCAACGGATCGGTGGCGCGGGTCTCGCCGTCGGGCGTGAAGTCCGCCGACGCATCGTACCCCGCTTCCCAGCTGGCCCAGCCGGGTGCGGTTCCGCCGACTGCGATCTTTGTGTAGTCACCGGGGAGATCGACGAATTTGCCGGCATTGTCGGCACCTGCCACGACATGCCGGACCCGGCCGCGCGCGAACCGATCGATGAGGTCATCGTGGGTCAGCAAGGTCGTCGCCGGAATGATGACAGCGCCCAGTTTGATCGCGGCCAGCATGCATTCCCAGAGCGGGACGACATTGCCCAGCATCATCAATACGCGATCGCCGCGGCGCACGCCGAGCCGGCGCAGGTGATTGGCAAGCCGGCTCGACCGCGCGGCCAATTCGGCAAAGCTCAGGCGCATCTCGCCGCCGCCCTCGTCGAGGATCCACAGGCCGGGGCGGTGGTTGCCGGCCGCCATCGGATCGAAATAATCGAGCGCCCAGTTGAATCGGTCCAGAACCGGCCAGCGAAAATGGCGATAAGCGGTCGCGTAGTCGTCCCGATACGCGAGCAGGAAATCACGCGCCCCTAAAAACGCCGCCGCCGACATGCATCTCCCTCCCCAGCTTGACCCGATATCAAGATCAGGTGTCGCTTGTATGATAATTTCACTTGCAGCTGCGATGCCAGTGTCGGGTTTGGTAAATATAAATCGACAGGAAACGTGATAACGCGGCCGCCGCCCGCCGGCTGCCCCTGTCAGCGGCCGGTTTGGACCCCGAAATGATCGGCAAGCTGCGTCCCGGTGAAACCGCCGGTGAAGCTCTCCGGGTCGAGCGGCAGCATCGTCGCATTCCATTCATTCCACTCGGCGACCAGACGGTCATAAATATCCTTGCGGCGTTCCTTTAAATTGGCCCGCTCCATCGGGTCCTGAGCGATATCGAACAGGAAGGTATTGTCGAGGATCTTCAGATATTCCCAGTCGCCGTCACGCGCCGCCTGCTGGTGCATATATTTGTAACGCCAGAACAGCCTGCGCGGCTTGGGCGTCATGCCCGGAGCAAGCAATGGCATCAGATCGATGCCGTCAGACGGAAACAGCGGATCGGGAGCGGTCCCGGCCGCGGCGAGCAGAGTCGGGAGCCAATCCATCGTTATTGTCACCTGCTCCGATACTGTCCCGGCAGCAATCCGGCCGGGCCAGCGCATCAGTGCCGGCACGCGCAGGCCGCCCTCTAGCAGTTCGGTCTTGCGGCCGGTGAACGGCTAGGTATCGGAATAACGCTCGCCGCCATTGTCGCTGGTGAAGACAACAATTGTATTCTCAGCGACACCGCTCGCATCGAGCGCCTGCAATACCCGCCCGATCTGCAGATCCATCTGCTGGATCATTCGTTGATAGGTGCGCTGCGTTCCGCCGTCGTAATGAAACAAGCTCGTCAGCCGCATTGCCTCGGCTTCGTCCCCCGGCGCCTCCCACGGCCAATGCGGGGCATTGAAATGCAGACTGATCAGAAAGGGTTGCCGCGATTTGGCATAGGCTTCGACCAGATCGACAGTGCGACTGCCGAGAAGGGTCGTCAGATAGCCCGATTGGCTGATCCTCGTATCATCATGCCACAGATCCTCGGTATCGCTCGTCGGCGGACCGGATTTGTGGGTGAAGTAATCGACCGCTCCGCTGCGAAACCCCCAAAAATGGTCGTATCCGCTCTGCAGCGGGCCAAAATCAGGCAATATGCCGAGATGCCATTTGCCGATCAGTGCCGAGCGATAGTCGGCTCGTTTTAGGAGCGACGGCAAGGTCGGGTGATCCGGCGGCAAACCGATCTTGCGCGGGACTCGGGTGCTGAGCGGCTCCTCCAGCCCCACTGGCAGCCGGTACTGATAACGACCGGTCATCAGCGCCACGCGCGAGGCGGTGCACACCGCAGAATTTGCATAGGCCTGGCTGAACCGGATACCCTCTGCGGCAATGCGGTCGATATTGGGCGTCGTAAAATCGCGCCTGCCGCAGCATGAAACATCGGCGTAGCCGAGATCGTCAGCCAGGATGAACAGGATGTTTGGCGGCGATGGTGCCACGCTGTGCGCTCCTACCTCGTCGCCGCGACGCGGCCGGCGCCGTCGATGACCACGTCCCAATCGTCGACATCACGGTTGAGTGGGTGAACCATGACATGCTGGACTCCAACCTCGGCATAGGCGGCGAGGCGCTCGCGCAGTTCGCCCTCGTCCTTGCCGTTCCAGTGATAGCGGATCGAGATCGTGAACTCGGGCTCCGGCCGGTCGCGGCGCAACCGGGCGATGACCGGCGCCGCCGCATCCGGCGAGAGCTGGCTGCCGTGCCAGCCGTCGCCGATCCGCACCGTGCGCTTGAATGCCGCCTCCGAGCGGGCGCCAAACCAGATCGGGATCGGCTTGTCGGGCAATGGGCGCATCGTCATCGCATCGAGCTCAGCCGGGATATACTTCCCGTGAAAGGTCACCGGGTCCTGCGTCCATACTGCACGCATCAATGCGATGCCTTCGTCGAGCCGCCGGCCGCGCTCCTGAAACGGCACGCCCAACGCGGCGAATTCGGCGGCGAGCCAGCCCACGCCGGCGCCGAGGATCAGCCGGCCCTCCGAAAAATTCTGCAAGGTCGCGAGTTCCTTGGCGAGCGGCAGCGGATCCCGCATCGGCAACACCAAGACGCTGGTGCCGAGCCGCACCCGTCTGGTCACGGCGGCGGCCCAGGTCAGGCTCAGCACCGGGTCATAAAACAGCGGCGAACGCGGGAATGTCGCGCGCGGCACGATGATGTGTTCGCTGACCCAGACATCGCTGAGCCCGAGATCCTCGGCGCGCTCGGCGGCGCGGCGAATGCGCGCGGGTGTCGCCTGCTCGCCCGCGTGAGGCAGGTGGATCCCGATCTGCATGGCGTCCTCCCCTTGCGCCGCGATACCGCCGCAACGGCGGTTGATCGGGTATTTGTCGCGCACTTGCCGCCGCGCCGGCAAGTGTGGTTATCGGCTCCCGTTGCAGTCGTCAGCCTCTCACTAACGAAATCTTTATCGCAAAACTCGGGCGACCAGAGCCCCGATCAGGCTGCTCCAATCGACTCTTGCCGAGCGCTGACCATACCGCCCGGAGAACAGCTTACGGATCAGAGCGTCGCGAGTCTCATCGGCGGCTACGAACTCGACGACAAACATAGTATTTGATCCATCAATAATCCGCGCCTCGACCTCGCCAACATGGTGCAGCGTGACGGTCACGAGGGAACCCGCGGGTCCCGGCTGGGAAGCCTGAATTCTTGCACCCGACACCGAGATATCGGCCAATGTCGCTGCGAAGATGCGATCGCCAACGCGAACTCGGACCGGCTCGGTCGTGGCGAAGCGCTCCTCGCGGCGATACCGCGGTAGCTCGACGCAAACCGAGATAGCTATCAAAAGGACGATGATATTATAAATACTCCACCCCAGGTTCATCATCTTGGCATCGAACCGGATGTGCGAGGGCGCGAAGTCCGCGAGGCTCCCATAAAGCATGCCAGCGAGTGTCAGGCCGGCAAGCAGTCCAAAACGGCGGACCATTGGCCAGCCAATAACCAGCTGATCGCGCCGCCCGCCTTTGGCGGTGACTCTGAATGGATGCCCACGCGGTTTGAAAAGCCCGATCAGAGTTCCCTTAAGCGCTTCAAACATCGTGAGCACATGAGTCACATCGGTCAGAACGGGTTGGATCATCCCGCCCGTTGCCCACCAGAGCGTGATCATGGCCGAGAGGTAATACGGTAGAAAATAGCTCACAATGGCGTCAACCGGTGCCTGGACAGCATTCAAACCGGTAAACCAATATATGATTGGCACAATCAGACAAAGCAGCTTGAACGGAAAGCTGACAGCCCAATAAAGAAAAGCGTCAATCAAACCGATTCGATAAGCAGGGCTCAAATGGTCACGGGAGAAAGGTCCAAACGATGAATGCACAATCTGCATCAGGCCGAGGCACCAGCGGCCGCGCTGGGTGAGGTATTCCTTGATGCCCTCCGGTGCGAGGCCAGCGCTCAATCGTTCATTCAAGTAGACTGTGCGCCACCCTTGGCGGTCGAGCTTGAGGGTGACGAGGAAATCCTCGGTTACGCTGTTGGTCGGAAAGCCGCCAGCCTCTTCGAGAGCGCGCACTCGGATGACCGATGAGGTGCCACAGCAAAACGCGGCACCCCAGGCATCCTTTGACGTCATCATGTGATCAAAGAAAAAGCGCTGCTCATCGGGCCAAACATTGGCGATCAGCAAATTGGATTGGATCGGGTCGTTGTTGAAAAAATGCTGCGGCGTCTGCACCAGCCCGACGCTTTCGTCATGGAACAGCGGCATCGTTTGCCACAGGAAATTCCGCTGCGGAACGAAATCGGCGTCGAAGATGGCGATGAATTCGGAAGGGTCAGGCTCCCTGCGAAGCACCCCTAATGCATGATTGATGTTGCCGGCCTTGGCGTGCCGGTTGTCGGACCGGGTCAGGTAACGGGCATTCTTGTCGTGACAGAGCTGCTCGACCCAAGGCCGCCGGCCATCGTCGAGCACCCAGACGCGCAAACCCGGGAAATCGATCCCCAGCGCTCCGACAATCGTGCGGGTGAGGATGGTCTCCTCTTCGTTATAGGTCGTGATCAGCACGTCGACTTGCGGCGTGTGGTGTAGGTTCGCCAACCACCTGCGCCACTCGGTTGCCTCGCTCCGCCGGTCGAGTGTGCGTCCGAGCGTGCTATGGGCGATCGTGGATCCTACGGCGGCCACGGCCTCGATAAGAGCAAACATCCACGCATAGAGGCTCTCGAAGTTCAGCCCCAAGACAGGGATCGTCGCCGAAAAACGCCATGCGATGTAGCGCCACATCAGCACGATTGAAATCCCGAAAAGCACTATCCGAGCACGGCTGTCGCGCGGGTCAAGGTATGGCAAGAGGAGCGTCGCAGCGCCGATCAGGACAAATATTAGGCCGAAATCGGTTAGGCCCATTCTGGACTTAGATCAGGTGAAGGAAGGTGTACAGCGATTGCTTCAACCTGCCTGCAAGGCTCTGGCCGTTATTCTCGAAAATGACCTCGCCTGTCCGACCGACGGCGCAGCCGTCTTCGGCGCTGGCAGCAAGCTTCGGAATGGCTGCGACGATCTGATGGCCCCCTGGATCGAACGGAATAGCGAATGTTGCACTGGAGCCGAGTTTAACGATACGGCCCGCGTATTCACGATCGGTCCCGGAGACCCGGAACGTGGCCGGATCGCCGAGGTGCAATTCATTGTAATCGCGTTCCGATACCGAAGCGGTCACAATCACCGTCGAGCAGTCGAGAACGGTCAACAGGTCTTGGCCTTTGCGGACGTATTCTCCGGGAGCTGCTTCAATCGCCCATAATTGGCCTTTGATTGGGGCCGTGAGGACGGCCTTGCGGTGTGCGGCCAGCCGCTCGCGCTCGGCCGCGAGCTGTCCCTGCGCTATTGCCGATTTCCGCCGCATTTCGTCGAGTGCCGCCTCGGCCTCAGTAATGCGCAGCGCCAGTTCGCGGGCGCGCTGCAGCGAGGATGGGGCATCGTTGTAGCTGTCGCCGAGAAAGGTGCCGTTGCGTGCCGCGTCGAGTTCGACAATGAGCGCATCCAGCCGCTTGCGGGCAGCGATGACCGCTTGATCCTCCACCTGTTGGGCATGAAGCGCCTTCTCCTGAGCTTCAGCCGATTGAAAACCGCGGGCGTAAAGTGCCGCCCCACGGCGCAATACGGCCTTGGCATCGACGTCCTGCGCCGCTGCCGCTGCGAGATTGGCGCGAGCTTCTTCAATGCGCAATTCGAGCTCGTGCACCCGTCCGCGGCGGTAGGCTTCGGCCTGCGTCTCAGCCTCACGACGTGCCTGCTCAAGATCGGTCAGACGGCGTATGAGGGAGTCGCGTTCGAGTTCAATTCCACTTGTCTCGCGCTTCAGTTGAGTAAGCCGTGAATCGTCGGCCAGCGGGTCTTCGATCCGGCCAATTGCCTCGCCTGCTTTGATCGCAGTGCCGGGTGTGGTGACCTCGGCGGTGGCGATGCCGTCGATCGGTGCGCGGATTACGGTCACCCGCGCATTGATCAGCGCATCGCGGCTCGCGCGCACCACGAGCTGCTGATAAGAAATAACAAGACCCGCGGCCAATAGGAGAATGCCAAAGGCCAGTTTGGCGGCGCGCCGCGTCAGCAAAGCAGGCCGGGTGCGCCCGCCCAAATCACGCGAACTCGGGCGTTTTGCGCCGACTTCGGCTGCGCTGGTCATTTGCCGGCCCTGTATTCCATGAGAGGCTGCTGAACGTTATGCGACACCCGGTTAATCCTTGGTTTACGTCAGATCGCGGGCCGTTCCGGGGGGAAGCAATCTCGACGGGATGGGCCCAGGCACTATGTGTCAGATCCTACCACTGGCAGGAGCGGCGTGGGCCGATATTAATCAATCCTCAACCACTGCGGCTTAGCTTCCCGGCTGGAGGGAGCTGGCGAATGCGGGGCGAATCTCGGTTTTTGCTACAATCGTGGATCAATACCGGAGGCGAACGCGGCAGCCGCAATCGCACACTCTTAGCTCGACTGTCGAGCGACAACCGAGGCGTCGTCGCCATCATCGTGGCGCTCGCTGCGACGGTATTGATCGGATTTACCGCATTGGGTGTTGAAACCGGATTGTGGTACGCGATCAAGCGCCAGCAGCAGTCGGCGACCGATGCCGCGGCGCTTTCCGGCGCCTATGAACTCGCAGCCGGCCAGACCGACGGAAATAGCAGCGCTTATGCCAATATCTGCGCCAAGGCACAAAGCGCCGCCACAGCCAACAGCTTTAGCTTTAGCAACTCCTACACCTGCCCGAGTAGCACCCCCTCGCCGGCTTGCACGAGCGCCTTAGGGAACCCCAACTATGGATACGCCTTGAGGCGTTGGCTTGTGAGCGAGATGGAAGGCTTGCCCGGCCTGAAAGCGTAAGCGACGAGGCAGGACAGGACA
>JAFAOB010000160.1 GCA_019238055.1 Alphaproteobacteria bacterium | reverse complement strand
CATCCCACCGCTGAGGACCTGACCTGGCGTGTCGCCGCGTTCGAAGCGCGCATCAACCAGGACCCGTGCACAATCGCCGACCGCCTCTGGGTCAAGCACCACCTCGACCAAAGCGAAGAGAAACTACGGTTCTCAAAATAGACGGGGGTTAACTCGTAAAGCCCGAGCGAGCCTTCCGGATGATCGAAGAATAGATCGATGTCTGAATCAGCGCACCTCGCCGCGCGCCGTTGACCCAAACAAATAAAGATGCTCGATGCCACGCTTCCGGAGCTCGGCTTCGTGCTCTTTCAGTATCGCTATGGCTTCGCCGCGTTGCATTCGGATCCTATTTTCGATCTTAAAACCAAACCCATAGTAGATATCATACCATAATCCTATTCGTTGTCCGGGCCGGGCAGCCCTTTGGAACCTAAGCATGGACCTGTCGAAGAGCAAAGTTGTGGCTGTTCCTCGATCTCAACGCCTCCTCGCGTCCTATGGACAGGCCCCTGCCCTGCCCGGCAAATCCGCTTATCCTGGAGCTCGATCTCTTCGATCTCGACTGTTCCCGGCACCCGTCGGGCAAGCCGATAGCGGTATGATTCCAGATGCTATAAGGATGGAACCGCTCGGTATGATTGTTCAGACTGGCAGGGATCCGCAACTCAAATGGACCAGGGAGCCCGCCATTATGCCGTCCGAGAACACCGTCCATATCGCCCTCGAGCTCAGTTTCTCATCGTGGCTTGTCGCCGCGCGGCTGCCGGTACCCAGAAAGTGCGACTGCATCGTGTCGCGGGCGGGAGCAAGGCCGCGCCGCTCACACTGCTCGGCCACGGCGGCAACCGCCGCAGGCGCGCTTTTGTGCTGCCGATGCTAGATTCCATCAATGCCGCACATCTCAGCAAGTCACCTTCCAGATCACCTACTTTTGGATCTTGAGATTGGCAAAGCTCTTATTCACCGTCAAGTCAAGCAGAAGTGTCCACGAAGCCTCAGCTCGATCTTTTCTGCGCGGCCTGCCATTCCATTGAACCGGGCTGGTATACAGTTTGAGGCGGCGGTTTGCGTTGCTGTGCGGTCTCTTTTGCCTGCTGTTGTGTGATCTCTTCTGCCCGCTGCCGCATAGCCTCGAAAGCGCCCCAGCTCTTCATTGGTGGATTGAGCATCTCATAGGCCCCGCTGCAAGCATCGACCTCGTCGTCATGCGGAAGATCGGGGAAGCCTTCAAGAACGCGGAAGAGCTCTTCGTTCCAGCTGGCGCGCTTGACCTTTACATTACCGGCGCGGCACTGCGAACTGAACGGCCCGAACCTCGTGACTTTGTCGCCGCTCTCCGGGCTCGCTACTACAGTGAAGTGGCCAAGCGCGCGTACCAGATGTTGGGCTTGGCTTTTGCCCGCCTGCCCGGGATCCTGGCCAAACCCTATGCGGACTCGTTTGCCGTCCTGTGAAGCAATGTTGAGCAACATTTTTTCGACATCGCCGGGGTTCGCCCGCCCGCGTACCATGTCAAGGAGCCAATACCCGCCATTCCGATCGCGGCCGAGTTTGATGCCGACAGTCCAATCAGGGTCATTGAACTCAGTTTTTTCAGTGGCGGCGAGATCCCAATAGCGAATAATGTCAAGGTCGGCCGTGACCTCGTCGACAATGATGCACCACTCACGCTTGAAATACAGTCCGGCAGCTGGCCGAATCTTCCAGTTGCCACACAGCAGTCGCTCTCGCTCAAGCAGGGGCAGCGACTCCAACCACATGTAATATTCTGGATTGGCCCGAAGCAAGGCAGGATTGTCGAATACGGTCGCTGGGATGAACGTGACACTGATTGGTGGTGGCAGATCGAAGCCAGGCGGGAGATTCTCCGGGCGTGGCAGATAGTCCACCATGGCTTCGGGCCGATCCGCCCAAATAATCTTGTCCGAGACGCGGACGAAATAGCGCAGAACGCCAGCGCGTTCCGGGATCGCAAGCCCAGTCTGCGGGTCAATCCACCATGCGAGGAAATCAGAAACCCAACTCTCTGCGTCTGGATTGCACGTCGCGCGGATATACGGCCTGACGCCGCAGGTCGAGCGGTTTCGGCTCAGCAGGTAAAAAAACTGATGCGCAGTGAAATGCGTCAATTCGTCAAAACAGATCAGCGTGATCTGGGCCCCCTGCCAGTGGTATACAGTACCGTCGAGCTGCAGATGCGAGAACTTAATTTTACCGCCGCCCGGCCAGCGCCACTCGCGATCTCTGACGTGCGCAACTCCACCCACCCATGGATAAAGCTTTAGACTCTCATCCCATAAGCCGCCGGGATTGGTGATCTGGGGCATCGTGCGCCGGAAAAAGACTGCGCTGAAGTTCGTGATCAGACTTACGTGGCGCAAAGGCTCCAGCAGCAGTGCGAACGTCTTTCCGCCACCCGACGCGCCACCATAAATACAGATGTCGGCAGTGGTGCTCAAAAACTCGGTCTGCCGTCCGGGTTGGGCAGAGATCGCGGCCGCGCATGGTCTCAGCATTACACCTCCCGCGCGCAAGCGCCGGATGTCGCATGTGGGCGGGAAGCGGGCTGCGACAGTTATCCGGGGCGGCGTCCACGATGGGGTCGATCTGCCCGGATCCGCTTCCTACACAGAGGCTTTCCTCCTGCGGTGTTGGTCTGCAACCTGGTCCACGCACCCCTTGCAATCTCGCGAGTTGAGGTGGCTGAATTCGATCGGTATTTTCGGTGACCAAGAAGTTCCCAAATTGGTGGCTTTATAGGGATGAGTCGTCGGGTTCTTCGCGGCGCTGTCTTTGTTTTTTAGCAAGATATCGCTCTTGTGTTTTCCGAAGTTTCTCCGTGAGCTCTGGATCTCGATGATTGTCGGGTAGGATGACCACTGGCGATCCCAAAGTGACAGCCGTTCCCTGAATTAAGTTCTCCGGTTCCTTGGGCTCCCGCCAACCTGCTCTCGTCTTTGCCCAGAATATTTGCGCCGCGATATTTCCAGATATTGCGTTATCGAACAAAGCGCCGATAACTTTAGAATTCGCTTCGGCCATGCCACGGTCGAGCTCACTGCGAAGGTACTTACGCAATGTTTTTGGGTCGCAACCGACAATCTTGGCGATGTCGTCTTGCGGGACACCGCGAGCCGCGAGAACCCGCACTTGCTCACGCATTGCATCATTTACGATAAATGCTTCTCTGCTCATATGCAACTCCAAAAATAATCCGCTCCGGTCCAGTGACAGTGGTCGTCAGAACGACCGCGGGCCTAATGCCGTCAGCCAGAACCGATATTTTTCCGTTCGATCGATGTGCGGCTTCGCAGCGAGGTCCACCTCGACAAAATCCCGGTTTTTCTAAGTTTACCATTTTAGCAGAACATTGCTGATATTGCAATATCTTAAACGGTCTAATGTTCCATATTTATCAATAGCAACGATTTCGTGGGAACCATCTGGTAGAAAGGCAGCATCTCCGCCGGCGGAATGGACCTCCGGACTACGACGCTGCGGGCGGTGAGTCCAGAAAGCCACTGAGTGAAGCTCGCCTTTAAGAATGGTGTGCTTGCTTATCCGCAGTTCGTCTCTAAGTAGCTGGACTAGAAATGCTGATTTAAAGAGACGGATGGGGCAGAGGTCTTCTTTTATAGACGGGAAATTGATCGAGATGCCGATGTCACAAATTGCGAAAATCTTATTTGACTATAGAAACCCCGGCCTAGCCGGCCCGCAGAGAGGTCAAACGCTTACTCTGCTTGCTTGTTCCGATCCCGGATCCAGTGTTTCGCCGCAGCTTTCCTGGCGATTTCGGCCCTTCGCTCCACTGTCATATTAACAGCTCGGGCTTTGCCACCGCGTGATCCGAGTTCTGCCGCAGCCGATTTCGGCGCAGCGCTATTGAGTTCCTCGGTTTCCTCGCCGGTCGCGATACGCATGATCTTCACGGCATTGCCGATCACGTCGGCGGGGCGCTTCTCACCTCGGGACCTCGCGGCAGGCTCGCTCCATCTACTGCTTTGCGGTAAGCATGTGCGAGTGACGGTCGGACAGGTCAAGCTGTTACAAGTCAAACTGAGACACTATCCAAAGCTTTGTTACAGTCGAATTATGAGCGGCTCCAAGAGAGTTTGATGCGAGGTGTCGTTACCCTCGATCCTGATCACTCGGCAGCGGTAGACATAACGATGCAATATAGAGGCGACGGATATCCTCACAGTAATAGTAAAATTGCCGGAAACTTACGGCAACCTTGCTGCGTGGCGGCGGATCAGCTGCTGGCCGATCCTCCGCAAAAGCAGAAAACGCCACTTACTGTCCTGAGTATGTGAGTGGAAGCCAAGCACCAATACTTGCTATAGTCGCAGCGCTGGCACGGAGCAGGCAGATGCACCTCTTCAAGGAACAGGCAGTGCGGGATTACACGGCCGCGGCCAAGGCGATCCCAATCATTGATTATGGTCCCTATTTCGCCGGCGAGAAGGGCGCACTCGAGAACCTCGCCGCCGCGCTCACGCACGCCTGCGAAAACATCGGGTTCTTTTACGCTTTGCACCACGGTGTGCCCGAGACGTTGATCGATCGCGCCTTTGCCGCCTCGCGCCGCCTCTTCGCTCTGCCGCTCGAGCAGAAACTCGCGCTCAGCCTCAACCAGAACAATATCGGTTACCTGCCGCTCAACGCCTCGGTGCAGGGCGCCTCGACCGTACACAAAGCGACCAAGCCCAATCAGAACGAAAGCTTTTTCATCAGCCATGACCGCGGTCCCAAGCATCCCGATGTAATCGGCGGCAAGCCGTTGCGCGGCCAAAATCAGTGGCCGGCAGATTTGCCGGGGATGCGCGCCGACATGATGGCATATTTCGACGCCCTGGGAGCAATGTGCCAGCGGATGTTGCCGCCGTTTGCCGTGGCACTCGGCATGCCGCCCGATTCCTTCGGCCCGTATTTCGCCGACGAGGCGCACGCGAACTTGCGTTTTTTGCACTATCCCCCGCAGCAGACGACCGAAGACAATGCCTTTGGCCAGGGCCCGCATACCGACAATAGTTTCATGACCGCTTTGGCCCGCACCGATGTGCCGGGGTTGGCCGTGCGGCTGCCTTCGGGTGAATGGTTCCCGCCGCCGGTCATTCCAGGCACATTTCTGATCAATCTCGGCAATATCATGCGGCGGTGGTCGAATAACCGCTTTTTGTCTACGCCGCACGGCGTGTTGAACGACAGCGGCACCGACCGTTACTCGATTGCCTATTTCCATAGCCCGAATCCGGATCGGGTCATCGAGTGCCTGTCGAGCTGCGTGTCTGCCAATAATCCATCCCAATATCCCCCCGCGGTCTACCGCGATCTGATCCTCGAATTCTATCGCGCCAATTACTTTCACCAGAGGGGCCACAAATCTGACGCGGCGCGGTTCGCGGCCGCCGATTAACGATGTCGCTCAAGCTCCGCGCCTTCATTTGCGGCACCCTCACCGGTGAGTTTGGCCGGCTGATGGAAGGTGGCGAGGGCGAGATCACTGTGCCAATCCCGGTGTTCCTGATCGAGCATCCGAAAGGCCGCGCCTTGTTCGACACCGGGCTGCACCCCGATTGCCAGCACGATCCGCTTGGTCGATTGGGCGAACGACTCGCGAAGCTTTTCCGGATCGACTTCAACCCGGGCGAGGAGGTCAGCGCGCGGCTCGAGGTCATCGACTGCCACCCCGCTAAGATCGACTTCGTCATTAGCTCACATTTCCATTTCGACCATGTCGGCGGCAACGCGCTCATCCCCAACGCGACGCTGATAGTGCAACGCCGCGAATGGGATGCCGGCATGGCGCCTGACACTGCTGCCAGGCACGGCTATAACCCGAGCGATTTCGACCTCGGCCACAAGGTTCGCCTGATCAATGGCGAGCACGACGTGTTCGGCGACGGCTCGGTTGTCTGCCTGCCGACGCATGGCCACACGCCGGGCCACCAGTCGTTGCGCGTGCGGCTCAACAGCGGCGACGTCGTGCTCACGGCCGATGCCTGCTATTTCTGCCGGACGCTGCGCGAACGCCGCCTGCCGCGCTACGTGCATGACCGCGAAGCGATGCTGACCTCGCTCGACCGGCTCGCCGCGCTCGAAAAAGCCGGCGCGCGCCTCTTTTTCGGTCACGACCCCGAATTCTGGCAAAGCGTGCCGCAAGCCCCAATTCCGATAACATGACGCTGCCGCGCGCAATCCTATTCGACCTCGACGACACGATCCTTGTCGCCTTTGGCCCAGCGCAGTCACAGTGGCAGCGGGTTATCGCCGCCTTTGCCGATCGGCTCGCGCCGCATCGTCTGGACGAAATCGTCACCGCGATGCACGCCTATTCGCGCTACCTGTGGTCTGACGCGGCGAGGCACAAACATTGGCGGGCTCTTGGCCAATTTTGATGATCGGGGTCGGACATCACCACATAAGGTGAATGAACCTTCTTTCGCACCTTTTGCCGGATAAGACCCACGTTCGGCTCGCAACCTGGGGTCTCGATCCCGTTCACTCTGCGATCACCGTCACCCT
>JAFAOB010000138.1 GCA_019238055.1 Alphaproteobacteria bacterium | reverse complement strand
GCTCGTAATAAAGCCGGACCTTCTCGCGCCAGCGCAATGCTCTGGCGATCGCCGGCATCAGGATATCGCGGCACTCGGCCTGGGTCACCCGGCCCTTGACCGCGATGCCGACGACGTTGCGCGGCAGGCCGTCGATCAGTTCGATCATCGCGCTTCCTCCTGATACCCGCCTCCAGCACCTGCACGATGCAGAGCCGCAACCGTCATGGCCGGACTTGATCCGGCCATCCACGAAGCATGGCACCGACCGCGCTCGCTTCCCGTGGATGCCCGGCACAAGGCCGGGCATGACGAAAACGGGGTAATCACGATGGGATCGTGTCGGCAGCGCTAGAACTTCACCCTGATGGAATAGTCGAGCAGCACGAGCTGGCCCCGTTGGTGGAGCAATGTCGTCCGCTGGGCCAAAAAGGTTTCAAAGCCGGTATCGATAAACGAGACCGGGCTCCAGATCAGATTGGCGTGGCCGCCGGCCATTATACGGTTGTAGGTCAGCGTGGTGGCGTTGTGGCCCAGCAGGTTGCCGTCCAGGTTATACATCTGGATGCCGAAGCTTAGGGTCGAGCGCAGGGTATCGAGCCACCAGTGCTGATAATTGAATTCGGTACCCCATGACCCGACGGTGCTGGTGCGCACCAGCCTGGAATTTGGCAGGGTGTTGCCGGCCGTGGGGCTGTTGGCGGTCGTTCCAAGGTTGGCGTTAGAGTTGCCGTAGCAGCCCGCTCCGGTGGCCCGGTTGCAGAAGGCGCCGACCAAACCGAAATTCGACTGCAACGCGTTCGCCGTCGTCGGTTCGGTGCCGCCCGGCGGGTTCGCATCGTGGCCGAGGCCGGTCCCGGCCCACCCGTTGAACCCGAAATTGTCTTTGCTGCTAAAGCCGAACCAGTTGGGCCGCATATTGCCGCTCACCCCGCCGCCATAGCCGGCAAAATTCTGGTTCAGAAAAGCGCCGTCCTGCAGGGTCAGCCGGTGCACGACAAATGAGCCCTGCACATGGCCCCAGGGCTGCTCCGCGCGCAGGGTAAACTGGCCCTCGGGCAGATTGCTCTTCATCGGATTGATCGCCAATCCGCCCGGCACCCCCGGCGGGCAATTGGAAATGCCGCTAGAAGTGCTAATGCCCACAGGGGGGTTGGGGGGAATATTCACCCCCACCGGAGAGGGGTTCGAGCCCGTCGCCGGGTTGCAGCTATCGGTGAACCCGCCGATCGGCGTCCAAAAGCTGCTCTCGGGCGTGACCGCCTCCGTCGTAAAGGCGACGCCATAAGGGAGCTGCCACGTATAGCCGATCAACGGCAAGCGCGCGGGCCCGAGTAATCCGGCCTCGCCGCCGTCATCGAAGAGTTCGGGAGCCGCATCGTTGTCGGTGATCGCGGGCTTGGCCTGACCGGCAATGAACCCGCCGATGGTGGCATAGGCGTAGCGAAGCCGCATCAGCTGGGAATCGGTCGTGGAGGTCACTTTGCTGCAAATCGCCGAATCGACGGTGCAGCCGGCGAAATCCATCTCAAAAACGGTGCCCACCTCGCCCAAATTGGTCGGGGTGCGGGTCTCGATCCGCAGCCGCGAGAAGCTGGCGTCGTCGGTGTATACCCAATTTTGCCGCTTCGCCGGATTGAAGAACGGTGCCGCAGTCAGCGACCCCGGCGGACCCTTCAGATTGAGCGGCAACCCGCCGGTGGCGGCGTTGCCATTGATGGAATTCGAGCCCGAGGTGACCTCCACGCCCGAGCCCCGGAACTTTTCGATCATGTCGTATTTGACAAAGCCGGTGATCGCGATCGAGGTGTTGGTCCCCGGGACCAGAAACGAGCGCGGGAAGCTGCCGGCGATCGTCGGCGCCCCCGCCACCACCGGGGTGCCCCGCGACGCTCCGGTGAAGGGTCCAGTAACCTGTGCCTGCTGTTGCGGGGCGCCATTGTTGTTGACGGCCGCCGCCAGCTGGTCGATGCGCTGCTGCAATAATTGCTGATTGGCGCGCAGATCCGATAATTCATCAGCGCGGACCGACACGACACCCAACAGCAACGCGGTGCTCAAGGCCAAGCCGGCGATCGCTTTGCCGGCGATCGCTTTGATTGTGCGGTTTCCGCTCATGACGCCCCCGTCCCCAGTCGTTTTTAAACATCTGGTTGATATTGGCCGAGCGGCGAGCACGCGGATATCCATCATACGAATGAAATCCGGCTTATTGACTGACTTACATCTCCGCCTTGACTTGGAAGTTCTAGTTCGTGACCTACCGTTACTTGTCTATTTTTAATTTTGATCAGTCGTTATAAGAAACCTTTGGTTGAAGAACCGGATCTGAATTTGAGGATTCAGCACGCTGTAGCTTGGCATAGCGTGAATGCAGATATCCATCGTACGAATGGGATTCGATTTATTGACTGACTTAAGTCTCAGCCGACAACAGAAAGCTCTAATTCTTTATCCTTCGCAGAGGTGAGAGAGGCACGGTCGAGCCCATCAGCCAAACGCATGATGGCCAGAACTTCAAGTTGAAGGAACCGGATCTGGGTTGAGGTTCGGCACGTCCTGCGCTTCGCATCAGGCAATTGCGCGCAGTTTTTAAAGATTCAACTAAATCATTGGGCGATTCAATGGCCCATTGCAATCGCAATACGATCTTTAAAAGGCTACTTGTTTAAAAGACCGCAAAAACGGGCCGTGCTTTAAAAGCAGTCATTGCGAGGAGCCCTTAAGGCGACGAAGCAATCCCGCGGGGGTATTCCGGACGGGACTGCTTCCCCCGAAACGCCCGCAGGGCAGCCGTCCGGGGGTCGCAATGACAGCGCGGATCGTTGGTTGTCGGGACCCTACAACGAGGTCAGTCGCCGTAGCTATGCTGCAGCTCCTCGTGCTCCCGTCGCATCCGCGCGGCCGCGACGCGCGGCCGCGCCGGCACGCGCTGCGCTCGCCTCGGGCGGACGCGCAAGGTGCGAACCGGTTCTGCCGCCTCCGTGTCGGCGCGTGACCCCGGACGGGCCGTGATCCAGGCCCGCGCCTCTTCTGCCTCACTCGTATCAAACACACGGATTTCGCCGGGGATCAGAAAGCGGATCGCCTTGACTGTCAGTCGGACCCAGGCGATGTCGGTCACGATTGCGATCCGCTCGCAGCAGGTCGCATGCTCGAAGCCGAGATCGAGATCGTCCCATCCCGACCCCGGGAAACGCGATCCGAGCTCATAGTAAAGCCGGATCTTGTCGCGCCATTTTAGAGATTTCGCAATCGCCGGCGCCAGGATTTCTTGGCATTCCTCCTTGGTCACCCGGCCCTTGACCGAGATGCCGACAACATTGCGTGGCAAGTCTTCGAGCAACTCGATCATGGCCGTTCTCCTGACGATCTTTGTGCTTGGGGCCGGGTGCCGAACGAAGCTGCGCGACTAGAACGCTACGCGGAATTTGTAGATGCCGACATGCTCGTGGCCGGAAAGATTGGCCACGACCCGACGATAGCCATACATGTACTCGACGCCGGTGGTGACGAAGGCAACCGGGTTCCACACCAGATTGACAAAGGTGTTAAACAGGACCTTGTTGACTGAGGTCGTTTGCGGCCCGATCAGCTGAGAGGAGACGTCTTGCGCGGCGGCGCCGGCGGCAATCGTCGACCGCAGGTTCGGCAGCCACCAATGCTGGTACCCGGCTTGCGCGCTACCCCCCATGATCGGATGGATCAGGATATTGGATGCAGCAAACTGGCCGGTGCATCGGCCCGCGATCGGGGTTGCGCAAGCAGTCGTAACCGTAAAGTTGGTGGCCAACGGGTAGAGCGTCTTTTCACCGCCGCTGGCGTAGTTGCCGATCGCGTTTCCGATCACAAAGCTGAACAGAATATCGTCTTTGCTGTAGCCAAACCATCCAGGGTGCACGTCACCCGACACATGCCCCCCGACACCAGTGAATTGTTGGCTGATAAAGCGGCCGTCTTCTACCCAGTAGAAGCGTACCAGCCCGGCGAAGTCGACATGCCCCCAAGGCTGCGCCCAGTACGACGCAAAGGTGAGGTTTGGAGCCTTTTGTACGGCCGGATTGGCAAGTGTCGTTGCGCTCGTCGAGGTTCCGCCGAGACCGGTCGTATTGGTTCCGGTACAAGCGACGCCATTACAGAGCGCAGTGGCGCTGAGGGTCTGCTGCGGTGGGGCGGTCGCCGTGCCGGTACCCGACAAATTGAAGTCGCTCGATTGGACGCCGCCTGGGGTAATCAGGGTCGTCCATGGGTTTTCCGCCGACACTGAGAAGGCGCTACCATACGGACCCGGCAATGTGTAGCGAACCTGCGGGATGCGCTGACCACCGGTCGAGCCCATCGTGCCGCCAAATTCCATCGATTCGGTATCGGCATCGGCGTCGGAGAAGTTTGACAGCGCCTGGCCGGCGAGGAAGCCTCCCAACGTGCCATAAGCAAAGCGCAACCGCGTCAGGATGCTGTTGCCGCCGCCCTGTGCCAGCGTTTGGCAGCTGAAATTGTTGCAGCCGGCCCAGTCGAAAGCGAAAAACGTCCGCGCCTCGCCCCAAGCGGTCGGGGTGCGGGTCTCGATATCGAGCCGCGATTGTTGTGGACTGAATTCGAGGATGCCGTTATTGCGCGACGGCGTTGCATTCAGCGATGAGTTCACAAAGCCTTGACCGGGGACAAAACCGCCTGTGAGCGGCAGCGCTTCGAGCGTTCCGTTTTGGCCGGAGTTAGTACCGTAATTGCTGCCGGGCACATTGCCGCCGCCATTGAAAAACTCGAGCGCGGTGAAATCGACAAAGCCGCCGACCCGGATCGACGTATCGGTTCCCGGGATCAGGAATGACCGCGGAAAGCTGCCCCCGAGCGACGGCGTTTGTGGCGCGGCGTGCATGCCGGGGATCCCGATCGACGCGCCGCTGCCGGGCAGCGGCAGTGCCGGAGCCTGGGCTTGGGCCAATTGATCGATCCGCTGCTGCAAAAGTTGTTGATTGGCGCGCAGATCGGCTAATTCGTCGGCCTTTGCGACCGGAAGACCCGTCTGCAACGCAATGACGGCGGTAAAGCCGCCGATAGCCGCCAAGCTGGCGATGCCCTGCGCTTTCGTCATCTTTCGCCGTTCCCCCGATGATCGTTCCGTTAAATCAAAGGTTGAGCATCATCGTGGAGTGAAGCCCCACCGGCTATCCATCGTTAGGTGGAAAAAAGATGTAGAAAACGGTCTAATTCTTCATGCTTTTAGATTTAAACCGTCACTCACTGTTCAGCCGTCGCGAGCGCAAGAAATGGCGATTTTCCGCCACAAAAGCGGATTGCGGGATCATGCTCGCAAGGGTCTAAATCGAAGGCGGCGATGCCGTGATCCGGCGACCGCCTACGGAGGTTGTCGGACAGGTCTGAACCGAGCGAGCCCAATTACTTCAGATGGGCGATGGAGGTGCTGCGGAAGCGATCGGCACGAAACGATGATCGCCGAACGCAACAGGCGAAATTTATTAATAGCGGGGCGGAACAGGGAGCCTCCCGCCGCCGTTACCGCGACTTGCAGCGATGTTAGGATTCAGCCTGCGAGCTGCGCCAAGGCTGCTGCAGCTTCACGCATCACGCCTGTCCAGTCGCCGGGCTGATGCTGGCGAAACAATCGTGTCGTCGGATACCAGGGGCTGTCATCGCGGCCAACCAGCCACCGCCAGTCCGGATTGTTGGCCAGGATGACCCAGACAGGTCGCCCGAGCGCGCCTGCGAGATGCGCGACCGAGGTGTCGCAGGCGATCACGAGATCGAGGCTCATCATGACGGCGGCGGTATCGCGGAACGCGTCGGGGCCGGCATCGAACTCTGGGCCGAGAGTATCGATTCGCATATCTGCCGGCAGCGAGCCGAGCTGATCGAGACCATCGTTCTTCTGCAGGCTGACGAGATACACACCCGGCACAGCCGCCATCGCCGCAAATTCGCACAACGGGATCGAGCGAGCCTTGTCCATTCTGGCCTGTGGGTTGCCTTGCCAGACGATACCGACCCTCAGCCCTGCCTTGGGCAGGCGCTCCCGCCAAAATCCGATGCGCTCCGGTTCCGCCGCCAGATAAGGAACCTGGTTGGGGATGGTGGCGATGGTGGTTCCGAGGACGCGCGGCAGGCTCAACAGCGGGCAATGGCAGTCGAATTCGGGCAGCGAATCGCCGGAGGCCAAGACCTCGGATAGACCGGCAACCGATCGGGTGATATGCATCAGCGCCCGCGGCGCCTCGAGCACCACGCGACCGCCCGCCGCGGCGATCATCGGGATATAGCGCACAAACTGCAAGGTGTCCCCGAACCCTTGCTCGGCATGAACAAGGATCGTCTTTCCCGCCAGCGGCTCGCCCTCCCATAACGGCCGATCGAAATCTCGGACATAACGGGCGACGGCAAACCGCCACTCATACTCCCGCCAGCCTTCGTCGAGGTTCCCGGTAATCAACAGCGCGTGCGCGCGGTTGAAATGCGCTTCGGCATAATCGGGTCCGAGCGCGAGCGCCCGCCCGTAGCAATCGAGCGCTTCCGGGTACTGGCCCAGCCGCTCGAGCGCGATGCCGAGATTGTTGTGGGTCTCGGCCCGATCCGGCTGCGCCGCCAGAGCCCGCCGGTAATGCGCAATTGCCTCCAGTGGCCGGCCGAGTTCGACCAACGCCACGCCGAGATTCGAGTGGAGCGCGGGGTGGTCGGGAGCCAGCGACAATGCCTGCTCGTAGCGATGCAACGCCTCCTCGGCCCGCCCGCGGTCCACCAGAACGGCGCCAAGACCGATATAACTCTCGACACGATTTGGATTGAGCTTGAGCGCCCGCTCGTAAGTGGCCTGCGCCGCCTCTGATTGCCCTTGCTGGTGCAGCGCCGCAGCCAAATTGTCGAGGAGCTCGGGCGCATCCGGGCGCAGCGCCAGCGCTTTCCGAGAGCAGGTGATCGCTTCGTCGAGCCGGCCGAGCGCCTGCAACGCGATCCCGAGATTGTTGTGCAATTCGACCGAAGCGGGGCTCAGGCGCAATGCCCGCTCGAAATAGGTGGCTGCCCGCTCTGCCTGGCCGAGTTCCTGGCAGATATTGCCGAGATTGTAGAGTGTATCGATCGAGCGGGGCGCCAGGGCGAGCGCCCGCTCGTAACACTCCATCGCCTCGCCAGCCCGCCCCTGCGCCACGAGGATATTGCCGAGATTATGATGATAGGCCGGGTCGCGGCCGTCGCGTGCGATCGCAGCCTGGATGTGTTCGATCGCATCATCGGACCGGCCCTGCTGATGTTCGACCAGCCCGAGCAAATGTAGCGTTGGCGCATGAGCGGGATCGATCGACAGGATCAGGCGGCAAACCCGTTCCGCCTCGGCAACGCGGCCGGCGCGCTGATGGGCGAGTGCGGCGCCAAGCCAGCCGGGGATCGGCGTCGCCCGGCCGCGCCCATATTCACCGGAATTGCCGGGCCGGCCTTGCGCGCGGCGCTGCTTTCGATTCATCAGCTCTTGATAGCGCAACCCTTCCGTACATAT
The DNA here is from genome assembly GCA_019238055.1 of Alphaproteobacteria bacterium. Taxonomy (GTDB): domain Bacteria; phylum Pseudomonadota; class Alphaproteobacteria; order ATCC43930; family CGMCC-115725; genus AP-15. The sequence continues at coordinate 12,871 of JAFAOB010000138.1, read as the reverse complement.
CCACTCGCGGGTTCACGACCGCAGCAAGCGGCAGGCGCACCCGGCATGGCGCAAACATGAGAGAACAAGACCGATGATGATGGGGCTCTCTGTGCGATTACGGCACTGGGTCAACGCGGCGAGCTTGCTGTTGATACTGTCGGCGACCGCTTGCGCTACGCAACCCGCGCCTCAGGTTGCGGCTCCGCCGCCAGGCCAGGCCCGGATCTGGTTCTACCGTCTGTGGGCCCCCTCGGAGAGTCTCAATCTCGCCAATATCGACGCAAACGGGGTCTCTGTCGGGTCGGTCGAACCCGGTGGCGCATTCTATCGCGACGTTTCCCCTGGCATTTACCACATTGCACCGCAGAACCGATACCTCGACTACGGCCAGAACACGAATGTGGCTGTCGTCTCGGGCCAGCAAGTTTTTATCAAGGTGCTTGATTTGTCGAGTTGGGCGAATGCCGTCAGCGGCGGTCAGTGGTACGTTCGTCGCGATGCGTGGTATGCGCGGCTCGTTCCGCCGCAATACGCCCTTGCCGAGATCGCCAATCCGGCTCTTGTGCCGCGCCCCAGCGCCCGCCCGGCGGTCGCGTTCGGTTATTGAGCGGTGTCTGCTCGCTTCGCCTAATTATGCCGGATGATTGCCGTATTCTCGCATGTATTCGGCGACCTGGCTGCGCCGCTGAACATTAAGCTTACCCAATAGATTGTGAACGTGCGACTTGGTCGTCGCCAGGCTGATGTTGAGCTGGCGGGCGATCTCTTTGTCGCTGAGCCCGCTCCTAATCAGTTCGGCGGCTTCGCGCTCGCGTTTGGTGAGCGCGGGAAGCGGCAGAGCATCGCCGCGGTTTGGGCCACGCCTAGCGCTCATCGCGAGGCGCCGCAACAAGCCGGTGACAATGCGGCCGGAGGAGATCTGCTCGCCGTTATGGATGTCGATCATCAGCCGCACGAAATCGGCAAGAGCCGCGGTGCGAGGGATGTAGCCGATCACACCCGCCTCCGCCCAAGCGATGATGTCTTCCTCCGTCTCCCTGACGGAGCAGGCGATGATCCGCAGCTCGGGCGCGATATCCAGAGCGCGTCGGACCGCGCTCGGGCCGTCCGGCATCCTCCCATCCAGTAAGATCACTTCGGCCTGCGTCGGCGAGCTCAGCGTGATCGCCTCGGAAAGGCTCGCACACTGACCGACAACGGAAACCAACGGATCGCGTTCAAGTATCTCGGCGAGACTTTCGCGTGTGAAGCGCACCGCCCAAACGACCACGATACGCAGGCTTTGACCGCCACGGCTTTCGGCGACCGCCTGATCCAACGCAACGTTCGCCTCCAAGGGTCCCTCCCCACGCAATACTTCTGCGTGTGCCCGCACCAGGTAAAGCCTAGCGGCGAGTGTAGCGTCTCCCAGTTTCTCCGACCGTTGCGGGTCGTTCCGCTCTATGATCGGCGTTTGCGTCCCCGCGGTCCTCGCTCGGAGCAATCACTCGCCAAAACGGGTAATTGCCCAAAGCATGCTAACGGAATCGAACGGTATTACGGCAGTCTGGTACTTGTCCAGAGCGATTTTAATAAATTCTCGATTTGTCAACAGAAGAACAGATTATCAACCATTTGGTTAAGCGATCGGCGGTGCCGGTGAGACCCGATCCGTGCAATTGACAGCGATGGTGGGCGCAATTAGGGTCTTCGCGGCGCTTCCGCCGGAGGCAATCCATCCCATATTTGGGACGCCAGTCCGCGAGTGTTCGCGTACGAGCGGTGTCTATGTTTTGCTCGGTGTTACAGGACTTCCATGTTCAACAGCCTAACCGACCGCCTCGGCGACGTCTTTGATCGACTGCGCCGGCATGGGGCGCTGAGCGAAAGCGATATCGGTGCCGCGATGCGCGAGATCCGCGTAGCCTTGCTCGAAGCCGATGTGGCGCTGCCGGTCATCCGCGATTTCATCGCCACAGTGCGGGAGAAGGCGCTTGGCCAAGAGGTCCTGCGCTCGGTCACGCCGGCGCAAATGGTCGTCAAGATCGTTCACGACCACCTCGTCGAAGTGCTTGGCGGCGGCGCCGATGGCGCCACCAGCGACGGGCTCGATCTCAACGCGCCGGCGCCTGTGGGCATTATATTGGTCGGCTTGCAAGGCTCGGGCAAAACCACGACCGCCGGCAAGATTGCCCTTCGCCTAAAACAGCGCGAGCGGAAAAAGGTGCTGCTCGCCTCACTCGACGTGCAGCGGCCGGCAGCCCAGGAGCAGCTCGCCGTGCTCGGCCGTCAGATCGGCGTCACAAGCCTGGCGATTATGCCGGGTGAGAAGCCCATCGCGATTACCCGGCGGGCGCTCGAAACCGCGCGCACGCAAGGCTACGATGTCGTCATTTACGATACCGCGGGGCGCCTCCACATCAATGAAGAGCTGATGCTCGAGGTGGCGGCGGTCAGCGAGGTAGCGCGGCCGCACCAGACATTGCTCGTGGCTGATGCGATGACCGGCCAGGACGCGGTCAATTTGGCCAAGGCGTTCAGCGAGCGTGCCGCCATTACGGGGATCGTGCTGACCCGCGTCGATGGCGATGCTCGCGGCGGCGCCGCACTGTCGATGCGACAGATCACCGGCAAGCCGATTGTCTTTCTTGGTACCGGCGAGCGGATCGGAGCATTGGAGCCGTTCCATCCCGAGCGTATTGCCGGACGCATTCTTGGCATGGGCGACGTCGTCAGTCTGGTCGAAAAGGCGGCGGAGACAGTCGATCGCGACGAGGCTGAAAAGCTCGCGGCCAAAATGGCCAAGGGGAACTTCGATCTTGACGATCTCGCCGGCCAGCTGCGCCAGATCCGCCGCATGGGCGGAATGGGCGGCATGCTCTCGCTGCTGCCAGGGATCGGCAAGCTGAAGAAACAGTTAGGCGATGCCAACATCGACGAGAGCATTATCAAGCGGCAGGAAGCGATCATCTCGTCGATGACCAAGAGCGAGCGTCGCAACCCCAAACTGCTGAATGGCTCGCGCCGGCGGCGCATCGCCGGCGGTTCCGGTACCTCGGTGCAGGAGATCAATCGCCTGTTGAAGCAGTATCAGGACATGGCCGACATGATGAAAAAGATGAAAAAGCTCGGTCCCAAGGGTTTGGCCCGGCACGGCCTTGCCGCGCTGATGCCGAATGCTGGTTTTCGCCATTAGATCAAGGTGAATGATGTCATTAAAGATCCGCCTCGCCCGCGGCGGGGCCAAAAAAAGGCCTTATTACAGTATCGTCGTCGCCGATTCGCGCAGTCCGCGCGACGGCCGCTTTATCGAGCGCGTCGGGACCTATAACCCGATACTCGACCGCAGCCATGCCGAGCGCGTCACATTGAAAACCGAGCGGGTCCAGCATTGGCTGGGGGTGGGCGCATTGCCGACCGAGCGCGTCGCCCGTTTTTTGGGCGAGGCCGGGCTGATTGAAAAACCGCCAATCCGCGAGACGCCGATCAAATCGGCACCAAAGGCAAAGGCACAGGAACGAATGAAGGCCGCGGCTGAAGCTGCCGCCGCCGCTGCGGGCCGCGGTTAGGGCCGGGGGTCTAAGCAACACGCGAAGCTTGCGCCATGGCAGCAGCGGTAAAGCAGGTCTGTGTCGGCATCATCACCGGCCCGCACGGGGTTACCGGTGCGGTGCGCATCAAAAGCTTTACCGAGCGGCCTGAGGATATTGTCGCGTATGGACCTCTGATCGATGAGAGCGGGACGCGGCGTTTTGAGTTGCGCCTGATCGGGGCCGCCAAGGGAGTGCTGATCGCGCGGCTACCTGGAATAGACGATCGCAACCGGGCCGAGGCGTTGCGCGGGCTTCGCCTCTTTTTGCCGCGCGCAGCACTTCCGACGCCAGAGCCCGAGGAATACTATCACGCTGACCTGATCGGGCTCGCGGCAGAACTTGCCGATGGAACCCCGATTGGCCGGGTGCGCGCCGTCCACGATTTCGGAGCCGGTGATACGCTCGAAATTGAGCGCCAAGGGGCCCCTCCGGCGATGGTGCCGTTCACGCGCGCGATTGTGCCGATCGTTGAGATCGAAGCCGGTCGTCTGATTATTGACCCGCCGCCGGGCCTGCTCGATGACGGCGCTACAGCGCACTCTCGCGTCAAGGAAGACGTATGAGCTGGTGCGCCACCGTTTTGACGATCTTCCCCGAGATGCTGCCGGGGCCCCTCGCCTACTCGCTTGCCGGCAAGGCGCTGCGGGCCGGGTTATGGCAGCTCGAAACCGTCGACATCCGCGACTTCGCATCCGACAAGCACCGTTCGGTCGATGATGCTCCGTTTGGCGGCGGCCCGGGCATGGTAATGCGCCCAGACGTGCTCGATGCCGCGATCGCCGGCGCCGGCGGGAGGGGTCCGTTGGTCCTGCTGTCACCGCGCGGCCACCGGCTCGATCAGCGGCGGGTTGCCGAACTCGCCGCCGGACCGGGCGTGAGGCTGGTCTGCGGCCGGTTCGAGGGCGTCGACGAGCGCGTTATAGAGGCCCGTGCGCTCGAGGAGTTAAGCCTCGGCGATTTCGTGTTGTCCGGCGGCGAGCCGGCGGCGATTGCATTGATTGACGCTTGCGTGCGCTTGCTGCCGGGTGTCGTCGGCGATGCCGAAGCTTTGTGCGACGAAAGCTTTGCGTCCGGGTTGCTTGAATATCCGCACTATACAAGACCGCGATTGTGGCAGGGTCGGCTGGTGCCGGACGTGCTCATCTCGGGCGACCACGGCCGCATCCGCGCATGGCGGCAAGCCGAAGCCGAGCGGTTGACGCGCGAGCGCCGCGGCGATTTGTGGAAACGCTATCTGGCTGCCACCGGCGATCCGATCGGGTCTGGCAAGGAAGGCAATTGAGGGGTACAGGGATGAACCTGCTTCAACAACTGGATCGCGAGCAAGTCGAAAGGCTTGCCACCGCTCGACCGGTGCCGAAGTTCGAGCCCGGCGATACCGTGCGCGTCAGCCTGCGCGTTGTCGAAGGCGAACGGGAACGCATCCAAGCGTTCGAAGGTGTGTGCATCGGACGCAAGAACGCCGGTATCAATTCCAATTTTACATTGCGAAAGATCTCATACGGGGAAGGTGTCGAGCGCATCTTTCCACTCTATTCGCCGCGCATTACCGCAATCGAGGTCGTGCGGCGTGGCGTCGTTCGGCGAGCCAAGCTCTATTATCTGCGCGGCCGCACTGGCAAGGCTGCCCGCATCGCCGAACGCGCTCGTGACAGCGGGCGTCAGGAAACCCCCTCGGCCGCGGCGTCAACAGCTGCCAGCGACGAAAATCGATCGGAGTAAAAAAATGCCGGCACCTCGCACGTTGTTCGACAAGATCTGGGAAAGCCATGTCATCGCTCCGCAGAGCGAAGGCACGTATTTGATCTATATCGACCTTCATCTGATCCACGAAGTCACGACACCGCAGGCATTTGAGGGGCTCAAGCTCGCGGGCCGCAAGGTCCGCCGGCCCGATGCGACCCTGGCGGTGGCCGACCACAATGTGCCGACATCCGATCGCAGCCGCGGCATCGACGACCCGGAATCGCGGCTTCAGGTCGACACTCTCGAACGCAATGTAAAGGAATTCGGCGTTCCCTATTTTCCGATCGACAGCATAAATCAGGGGATCGTCCACATCATTGGGCCAGAGCAAGGGCTGAGCCAGCCCGGCATGACGATCGTGTGCGGCGACAGCCATACCGCGACGCATGGAGCGATGGGCGCGCTCGCCTTCGGCATTGGCACCTCTGAGGTCGAGCATGTATTGGCGACCCAGACGCTGATCCAGGCTCCCGCCAAGAATATGCTGATCAACGTGAACGGCAATCTCGGCGCCGGGGTCAGCCCAAAAGACGTGATTTTGGCGATCATCGGCAAGATCGGCACCGCTGGCGGCACCGGGCACGTCTTTGAGTACGCCGGCAGCACGTTTCGCGACATGTCAATGGAAGGCCGGATGACGGTCTGCAACATGTCGATCGAAGCCGGCGCACGCGCCGGTTTGGTGGCACCCGACGAAACTACATTTACCTATCTGAAAGGCCGGCCCTATGCCCCCAAGGGTGCGGCATGGGAACAGGCGGTCGCCTATTGGCGCACCCTGCCCTCCGATCCCGGTGCGAAATACGACAAGGAGGCTCACCTCGACGCCTCGGATATAGCACCTCATGTTAGCTGGGGAACGAGCCCGCAGGATGTGGCGCCGATCACCGGCCGCGTGCCCGATCCGACGCAGGTTGACGACCCATTAAAGCGCGCGGCGATGCAGCGCTCGCTCGAATACATGGCATTGAAGCCGAACACACTGCTCGTTGACGTGCCGGTCGAGCGCGTCTTTATCGGGTCTTGCACAAATAGCCGGATCGAGGATCTACGCGCTGCCGCGACGATCGCCAAGGGCCGCCGCGTCGCCCCCGGCGTGCGCGCCCTGGTCGTACCGGGCTCCGGACTGGTCAAATATCAGGCCGAAGAAGAGGGATTGGACCGCATTTTCCTCGAAGCCGGGTTCGAATGGCGCGAGCCGGGCTGCTCGAATTGCATGTCGATGAACAACGACCGCGCGGTGAACGGCGAGCGCATCGCCTCGACCTCGAACCGCAATTTCGAGGGCCGCCAGGGCCCCGGCGCCAAGACCCATCTGATGGGTCCGGCGATGGCCGCCGCCGCGGCGGTGACCGGCCATTTGGCGGACGTGCGGCAATTGGGCTGACCGCGGAGGCGAATTTAGGCAAGGTCGCTCTCAATTTATTGGTAGCGCCAGGCAGTACTATATCCCTACTGCCTCACGGTTCGCGGTTTCCATGCGGCGATTACGCTTGGCAACGTGCCGAATGTAGATATCGTAGTCGCCAATTCGCACGGTTTCCGACTATTGTCTCTGCAGGTAAAGACCTCCTGTTGGGCCCATCGTTCAAAACACTATGGCTACGAACTGAGAGAATGGGATGTCGGTGCGTCAGCCGTAGGCAAGTCATCAGACGGGCTTTGGTATGCATTCTTGGACCTGCGAGAGGAACCGGAACCTCCGAAGCAGCGTATGCCGCTGATCTTCGTTGTTCCGTCTCTGTGGGTCGGTAGCTTCGTCCAAGACGGCTGGAGCTGGAAAATGTACATGCTCCGGCGCGAACTGTGGGAAGATGGCGAGGAGCGCTGGGATCGCATCGAAGGTTACCTCAACAGCGAGCCCGAGGCAGTCCGGTGGTGCCAGACGATCCCGGAAGCAGCCAAAGACTGGTCGTCCACACCAAATGCCTCAGGCGACGGTGTTGCTGCTTAATCGTAATCCCGTCATGGCCGGGCTTGACCCGGCCATCCGCGCTTCTCGACAGGCGGTGGCCGTTTCCGTGGATGCCCAGATCAGGTCCGGGCACGACGAATGGGACGCCGCACAACTGCCCGAGACATCGAACCCGAGGAGAGAACATGGAAAAATTTACCGAATTGACCGGGGTGGCCGCCCCATTGCCGATCATCAATCTTGATACCGACAAGATTTTCCCGGCGGTGTTTCTGAAGACGATCAAACGGACCGGGTTGGCGCAATGGCTGTTTCAGGAAATCCGGTTTCGACCGGATGGGTCGGAAAACCCCGATTTCGTGCTGAACCAGCTCCCTTACCGCAATGCCAAAATCCTGATCGGCGCCGATAATTTTGGTTGTGGATCAAGCCGCGAGCACGCCCCTTGGGCGCTGCTCGATTTTGGCATCCGCTGCGTCATTGCACCGAGCTTTGCCGACATCTTTTACAATAACTGCTTCAAAAACGGGCTGTTGCCGATCGCCTTGCCAAAGGAGATTATCGAGGAATTGATGGAGGATGCCAGAAAAGGCGCCAACGCGGTGATGACGATCGACCTCGAGAGTCAGACGGTCACCCGCCCCGATGGTGCGCAGATACATTTTGAAATCGACCCGTTCCGCAAGCATTGCCTGCTGAACGGGCTCGACGACATCGGTTTGACCGAGCAAAAAGGTGCAGAGATCGCCGCCTATGAACAAAGAGCACGAGCGGTGCGTCCCTGGCAGTTCGGTATGACGCAACCGAGCGCCTGAGGCCGAGAGGTTGGTCGGCCGATCGAATGGAGAATTACTCTCCGCGGCCGGCCTAATCCCGCTGCAAATACGATGAAAAGCTACGGCAGGTAGTAGGCGAAGACCACGGGGGAAACAAAGGCCCAAGTCTCGATAAAGGTCGAGCGGTCGGGCTTGCGGCCAAGTTCCTCCATTGCTCCCAACAGGCAGAACCAGTTCAGAACCTCGTGTTGGCCGCTGTCCTCGATCTGGTCGGTCGTGTAATCGTGCCAGGTCGAATAATCGCCTTTTTCCAAAGCCTGGTAGAGCCGGCGGTCGGCGGGCACGTCGGGCCAGAGCTGGTAATTCTTTTCGGTCAGGAACGAGTGCGACCAACTCGACGAGGCGACAATCGCGGTGCGCCATGGGCTCTTTGCCATGACCCGCGCCGTCGCAGCGCCGACTTGCATGCATCGCGCCGGATTGGGCGAGGGTGGATCGAGATTGCGGATGTCGTTGCGCATGGCCAAAGGCAGCCGCAGCCCGCGCGCCGCATTGACCCGCCGCCCATAGCAATTCACCGAAAACGGGATCAGCGGATAATCAAACCCGGCGCGTTTGTCGTCGAGCAAGAGGATCGTATTTTCAAATGCATGCCCAAACGGGTGATGCAGCGGCTTGTAGGCATAGGCGACATCTATTCCGCTCTCGATCAGACCGGTCGCGAGATATTTGCCGGCCTCCTGATGGCCACGCAGACGAAAACTCTTGTCGGCGGGCTCACCCCACGGATTGTCGGATGTGCGGCGATGCTTCCACGGCTGTATATCGCGATCCTCATAGGCGAGCACGGCGAAGGGCGGTACAATATCCTCTTTGAAATTCTCGTATTGATCGTCACCGAACATGATGATGACGTCCGGCTTGAAATCGTCGAGCGCCTGACGCGCCTCGGCGAAATGGCGGCGATAGACCTCACGCGCCTGCCCTGCCGCGGCCGTACCCCAATCATCGCCGAGCTCGGCGCGCAACGGCGCCGGCCAGTTCGCCGGGTCCTTGTAGGCCTCGGGCATATCCGGGTCGGCGAGTGCTGTGCGCATCATAAAGGTCCAGTCCTCGTCCCGGCGCAGCATCAGCGGCCGATGGGTGCACCCCAGCCCCAGGATTTCAGCCATTTCCCTCCCTCCAACGGTTCGATATTGGCCACCTCACCCATTTTACTGACGAGAAATGGGTCCGAGGCACGACGCAACGGCGGACCTGGGATTCCCTGTCCGCCGGATGGCTTGCCGTCGGGCTAATTCGCGAAATATCAGCCCGGTCAGCCGCGCTGCTCGATCGGTACGTAATGCCGCTCGTCAGCCCCAACAAAGAGCTGGCGCGGGCGCATCAGCTTAGCATCCGTATCTTCGAGCATTTCCTGCCATTGCGCAACCCAGCCGACGGTGCGGGCGATCGCGAACAAAACGGTGAACATCGACGTCGGGAACCCGATCGCTTTCAAAATGATCCCCGAATAGAAATCGACGTTTGGATACAATCTCCGTGTGATGAAATAGTCATCATTCAGCGAAATCTTCTCCAGCTCCATCGCCAAATCCAGCATCGGATCATTCTTAATTCCGAGCTCGGCGAGCACTTCATGACAACTGTCGCGCAACACGCGGGCGCGCGGATCGTAGTTTTTGTAGACGCGATGACCAAAGCCATACTGGATTTCGTGCAGGTGCTCGTCCTTGCTTTTGACATGGTTAAGAAACTCGGGAATGTTCTTTTTGTCGCCGATGCGGGCGAGCATCTTCAAAACCGCCTCATTGGCGCCGCCATGCGCCGGTCCCCATAGCGAAGCGATACCGGCCGCGATACACGCAAACGGGTTGGCGCCGCTCGACGCGGCATTGCGCACCGTCGCCGTCGACGCATTCTGTTCGTGATCCTGATGTAGAATAAAGATGCGGTCGAGCGCCCGCGCCACGATCGGGTTTAATTTGTACTCTTCGCACGGGACGGCAAACGTCATATGCAGGAAATTTTCCGTATATCCGAGCGAGTTCTGCGGATAAATGAAGGGTTGGCCATGCGAATATTTGTATGCCATCGCGGCAATTGTCGGCATCTTGGCGATCAGCCGATATGATGCGACCATTCTTTGGTAAGGATCGTGAATATCAGTTGAATCGTGATAGAATGCCGACAATGCGCCGACCACGCCGCACATGATGGCCATTGGATGCGCGTCGCGCCGGAATCCTTGGAAGAAAGCGCGCAACTGCTCGTGCACCATCGTGTGGTGGGTGATGTCGTAAACGAACTGGGCCTTTTCCTTTGCGTTCGGCAATTCACCGTTCAGCAGCAGATAGGCAACTTCGAGAAAATCACTGTGCTCGGCCAGCTCCTGGATCGGGTAGCCGCGATACATCAAAATGCCTTCGTCGCCATCGATATAGGTGATGCTCGACCGACAGGCGGCGGTCGCCATAAAGCCTGGATCGTAAGTGAAACAGCCGGTCTTCGCATAAAGCTGGCGAATGTCGATGACCCGCGGTCCAATCGTCCCGTGGAAGACGGGCAGCTCGACCGATTTGCCGGTTTCATTGTCCGTAAGGGTCATGCTTCCGGTCGACAGATTGTTCCCGTCCATTGCTGCACCTCTCGCTGCCATGCCTGCGGGACGATTCCCGTAATCCGACAAGAAAATAATCGTCGCAGCGCGGCTTGGCAAACCTTCGCAGTTGCGAAATGACGGAGCGCTCAGTCGCGTCTCGACGCGGCATCCCCAATCCGGGTGAGGGTCTCGTCGGGACCCAGCACCTCCATGACAAAGAAGATACCCGGCGAGGCGACCGAGCCGGTCAGCGCAGCCCGCAGCGGCTGCGCTATCGCGCCGAGCTGCAGCCCGCTTTCGGCGGCGAAGGCGCGAACCGTTTCTTCGAGCGCCGCCGCCCGCCATGCGCGGTTTGCGAGCACCGGCATCAGGGCCGCAAGCCGTTCGCGTGCTTCGGATGTCAGCAATTTCGCCGCCTTTGCATCGGCAATGACTGGACGCTCGGCGACCAGAAACCGGGCATTTTGGGCGAGTTCGACGAGCGTTTTTGGTCGTAGTTTGAGCTCGGGCATGGCACGGCGCAGCCGATCGCAATCGATCCGGCCAAGGGTGCGGCCGAGCATCTTTTCGAGTTCGGCGGCGACCAGTCCGACCAGCCGCTCGTCATCGGCCTGGCGGATATAGTGGCCGTTCAGATTGCCGAGCTTGGCAAAGTCGAACCGCGCCGGGGCGCGGCCGATCGCATCCAGGTCGAACCAGCGGATCGCGTCTTCGGTCGAGATGATCTCGTCCTCGCCATGACTCCAGCCGAGCCGCAACAGGTAATTGCGCAACGCCTCCGGCAGATAGCCCATATCGCGATAGGCCGCGACGCCGAGGGCGCCGTGGCGCTTTGACAATTTCGTGCCGTCCGGCCCATGGATCAGCGGCACATGCGCGAATTCCGGCACCGGCCAATCGAGGGCTTCATAGAGCCGGGTCTGGAGAAACGCGTTGTTCAGATGCTCGTCGCCGCGGATCACGTGGGTGACACCCATGTCGTGGTCATCGACGACGACCGAGAGATTGTAGGTCGGCGTGCCGTCGGCGCGCAGAATGACGCGGTCACCGAGTTCGGCGTTTGAAACCGTAACCTCGCCCTGCACATGGTCGCGGATCGTCGTGACACCATGTTGCGGCGCCTTGAAGCGGATCGCCGGGGCGATGCCGGACGGAGCCTCGGCGGGATCGCGGTCGCGCCAGGTACCATCGTAGCGCACCGAGCGCTTTTCGGCCCGCGCCCGCTCGCGCATAGCCTCGAGTTCGGCAGGTGTGCAATAGCAGTAATAGGCGTGGCCCGCCGTCAGCAATTGCCGCGCCACCTCAGCGTGGCGCTCGGCCCGTGCAAATTGATGGACAACCTCGCCGTCCCAGTCGAGCCCGAGCCACGCGAGCCCGTCGATAATCGCCGCCACCGCTTCGGGGGTCGATCGCACCCGATCGGTGTCTTCGATGCGCAGCCGGAACGCCCCGCCGTGATGGCGCGCAAAGAGCCAATTGAACAAAGCGGTGCGGGCACCGCCGATATGCAGAAATCCGGTCGGCGACGGCGCAAAGCGGACGGTGACGGTCATGCTCCAAGGATGGGGAAGGTGTGGCGCGATATCAACGCACCGACGATGCGGGCCGAGCAAACAATTTGCGTCAGGGTGCCGAAGCGTACCCCGGTTGCCGCCGGTTGCATTCCCCGCCTATATCTGCGTCTGCAGATTCTTTTCGAATCTTGTTCGCGGGTGTAGGCACGGCCATCTTGCCTTCATGCGCTACGGTGAGCGGAAGGGGGGTGTCTATTGGCACCATCGCCTACCGGCCTGCTGACACGCCGAGGATTCCACGACATGGAATAAGCGATTCCCATTACAATCTCTACAGAGCAAACCAGAATCCCAATAACGGAAGATGCTTTTGGCAAAGTATCGGGGCGGTGCCGGTTTCGCAATTGCCTCTGGACGCTATCCCCATCGAACCGTTTGCGGAAAGTGCCTGAAATGAAATATTCCGATGGGCAGCAAGTTAAACTCGGGGATGTCGTCGTCCTTGGCAAAGATCAACACGGTGTCGTGGTCGGCGCGATTGATACTGAGGAATATAGCTCCGATTATCGACAAGCGCAGTGGGCCTACCTTAAGAGTGGTGTGTTAATCGAGTTTCCTGCTTAGAGGCGGTTTTCAGTGCGCCAGGCGAAGCTGGCGCGTTCCAGCCGGTGCAAGTCCGGCCCGGGTAGGATGGTAGCGCATCGCCCGGTAGCGAGTGTTGCGTCGGGGAAGGTGACGACCCCGGCGAAGCGTACACAGCAATC
>JAFAOB010000340.1 GCA_019238055.1 Alphaproteobacteria bacterium | reverse complement strand
CGTCTGCGATACACCAGGCGATCAAAAAGAGAGGCATCATGAGATCTTCGGAACGCCGATCAGGTCGTGCCAGCGGTCGACCGGGATCTGGCTGGTGATCAGCGTGGCGCCGCGGCCGTAGCGGTCCTCGACGATTTCCAGCATGTCATGGCGCTGCTCGGGCGCGAACGGCTCGAGGCCCCAATCATCGACGATCAACAGCTTGACGCCGCCGAGGGCGCGCATCAAGCGGGGGTAACGGCCGTCGCCGCGGGCGAGCGCGAGATCGCCGAACATCCGGGGGATGCGCTGGTAGAGCACCGAGCGGTTGTCACTGATCATGGAGCGGGCTTGATAGCAAAAGCGGAGCCGATTAGGCGCATGAAAACCTGTAGTCCCGGCGCTTGACCAACAGCCGCAGCTGGCATAGAAGAGCATCGACCGTGGTGATTTGAGCCGTCCGGCTTGCGCCTACGTAAAAAAGCGCTAAAAGGTCGGGTGTTCTAGAGAGCCCTGGCCCGCGCGGGACCGGGGTTTTTTGTTGCCTGGGATCGGCGCCGGCTTGATTGGAGAGACCTGCCGATGACCAAACCCGTGCTTGCTGCCGACATCACCGACACTGTCTCGCCCGCCACCCTGCTGGTGCGCGGCGGTTCCGTGCGCAGCGCTTATGACGAGACCTGCGAGGCGCTGTTTATAACCTCAGGTTTTGTCTATGACGATGCCGCTGCTGCCGAAGCCGCGTTCGCGAATGATGGTTCGCGCTATGTCTATTCGCGTTATCGCAATCCGACTGTGGCGATGTTTGAAGAGCGGCTGCGGCTGATCGAGGAGGCCGAGGCCTGCCGGGCGACCGCGAGCGGGATGGCGGCAGTGTTTGCGGCGCTGCTGTGCCGGCTACGTTCCGGGCAGAAGATCGTCTCGAGCCGCGCGCTGTTTGGCTCATGCCACTACATCGTGACGGAATTGCTGCCACGCTGGGGAATCAAAACCGTGCTTGTCGACGGCCGCGATCTCGACGCCTGGGAAACCGCACTCGCCGGGGGCGCTGCCGCGGCGTTCTGCGAAAGCCCGTCAAACCCGGCAATGGAGCTGGTCGATCTCGCCGAAGTCGCGCGCCTGACGCATCGCGCGGGTGGGCTCCTGATCGTCGATAATGTGTTCGCCACACCGCTGTTGCAAAAGCCGCTGGCGCTCGGCGCTGATATCGTCGTCTATTCGGCGACCAAGCATATCGACGGCCAAGGCCGCTGCCTGGGCGGCGCGATCCTGGCGTCCGAAAGCTTCATCAAGCAGGATCTCGGCCAGTTCTATCGTCATACCGGCCCATCCCTGAGCCCGTTCAACGCTTGGCTGTTGCTAAAAGGCCTCGAGACGCTCGAATTGCGGGTCGAACGCCAGTGCCGCACCGCCGCCGCGATCGCGGAGTTTCTCGAAGGGCATCCGAAGGTCAGCCGCGTTCTTTATCCGGGATTGCCGAGCCATCCACAATACGAATTGGCGCAGCGCCAAATGAATGCCGGCGGTACGCTTGTCGCGTTCGACCTTGCCGGCGACAAGCCGGGATGCTTTCGGTTTTTGGACGCGTTGCGGGTTGTGGATATCTCGAACAATCTCGGGGATTCCAAAAGCTTGATCACCCACCCGGCGACGACAACGCATTCGCGGCTGAAGCCCGAGCAGCGTGCTGAACTCGGCATCGGCGATCAGCTCGTGCGCCTCTCCGCCGGTCTCGAAGCAGAACGTGATCTGATCGCCGATTTGGCGCAGGCCCTCGATCAGGTCTGACACCGATTGCTGCGACCGGAGTATCGTGTGCGACTCGGTGGGAAGCGACGTAAGCGGAGCTATGGTGTGCCTCTCGGCTGCGGTGAAGCCGATTTAAGGGACGCCAACAGCTCATTTTTCTGTAGCCGGTGCCGCATGCAGCAGCATAAAGGCAGCTGTCGCTCTGGCGGCCCGCCGCTCGACCTCTACCGGCTCGGGAGTTGCGATGACGCCCAGCAGCAAACCCAGAATCAAGCCCTCCCATAGAAGTCCCAGATATTGCGCCGCCATTTCGGCCGGCTCCCCCGGACCGATGAGCCCGGTCGATTGGGCGTTCGCCAACAGTTCGGCGAGTGCACAGCGGGTGGGCTCACGGCCGGCAGAATCGAGAGCTTGGGCAATCTCGGGCGAGGCCGTCGCCTCGGCGATGGCTAAACGGAAGGTCGCGATGACCGACGGATGAGAGCCCTCCCGCACAAGGTTTACCGCAAAGGCGGTCAGGGTTGACGCGAGCATCTGCCGGCTCTGCGGGGGCGGCAATTCCAGAGGTAGCCGCATTCGCTCGGCGCGGCTTTTGATGCAGGCGACGAGCATCGCATGCTTGCTGCCGAAATGCGCATAGACATCGCGTTTCGAGACTTTGGCACGAGTCGCAATATCGAGCGTGCTGGTGCCGGCATAACCGTCTTCGGTGAAGGACTCGAACGCGGCGCCGAGGATGCGCTCGCGCATCGGGCTCTCGGCCGGAGTCAGTACGGGTTCCGTGGATTTTTTCATGTCCTGTAATTACTCACGGGGTTGGTCAGGTTTTGAAGCTGACGGTTCCGCTGAGGGCGTTTTTGATGGCCTGATGGGCTGCGATGCTGTTGAGGCGAGCGGTGCCGATGACGGATCGGGTGAGGGCGTGAACGTCGG
>JAFAOB010000249.1 GCA_019238055.1 Alphaproteobacteria bacterium | reverse complement strand
TGCAGCGCGTCTGCAACGATCAAATTCATCGCGGATCAGGACGATCTCGGCTGGAACAACAGATACTTGGGATAGTCGTGGCTTTGCTGCTGTGGAGTCCGCCCGCATCGGCGATGCAGCGCTACCAAGCGGACGAGTGGATCGCCGAATGCGGCAATAGAGCCGAGCAGGGTGCTTGTTCGATCATGGTGCCGTTTTGGCAAACCGCGGTCGGTGGCAGGGGCTCGTTCGTGCTCGTCATCATGCTGCAGACCGGCAATGTCGCAATCGTTGGAACTCCGGCCCCAGTCAAGGCGGTGCTGCGCGTCGATAAAGGGCTGCCGGCGACCTGCCAGGGCGGGCGTTATTGCATCTTCCCGGCCGCGCAATCACTTGCGATTGTCAGACAGCTTGCCAAGGCTTCCTTGATACTGATCGACGTATTTACCGCAAAATCCGAGTTCAGCTTCAGCCTCAGTGTCACTGGCTATCGGGCGGGGATAGCGCAGGTCCGCGCCTGGGGATATCAGGTGATCGCCGAATGACGCTCAATCCGGCGACAGCGATATTGCCCTCGACGGCGATCTGCTGTTCAGCGATGGCTCAATGCGATGATCGGCAATAGCAAAGGAAGCCAGCCCAGCACCGACAGCCCCAAGATCACGAGACTTGCGGTCAGCGGCGCCAGCCGACTATCTTCGTCGTCTATTTCTGCTTGCGGCACCTGCCTGTCTACCACGAATGTATTAACGACCATATTTGTGACCTATCATCATGCGTTGATCTAAAAGCAGACAGCAAGAATATGGATTTATACGGGTCTGGCAATTTGCATCATTTCAAGTTTTGGTTCAATTCAAGTGAATTGTTTGAAAGATTGAATTGCAGTATGGCTGGTCTGGCATGCTGCGGCACTTGTGCGGAAAAAGGCGCCTGCGCGGCGCCCTCGTCACCCAATGAAACCGCCGCTGCCTCGTTTATGCTTCTGTTTTGAGGCGATCGGCAATTCGCGCGCTCGCTTGGCCATCACCATAGGGATTGACCACCTGACTCATCGACCGATAGATCTCGGAATCATCGAGCAATATGCACATGGCCTCAAACAAACGCTGCTCATCTGTGCCAACCAGCTTTGCACAGCCGAGCTCCATCGCCTCGGGCCGCTCGGTCGTCTCGCGGGTAACCAGCACCGGCTTGCCAAAGGATGGGGCCTCTTCTTGGATCCCGCCGGAATCGGTCACCACAAAATGGCAGCGCTTCAGAAGATAGACCAGTTCGGGATAGTCGACCGGCTCGACCAGCCGGATGTTGCTGTAGCTAAGCAAAGGGGCAAAAGCGCGGCGCACATTGGGGTTCGGATGGACCGGAAAAATGATCGCGACATCGGGCCGCGACGCTATCCGCGCGATTGCGCTGGCGATCCGGGCGAGCCCGCCGGCAAAACTCTCGCGCCGATGCCCGGTCAGCAGAATGAGCCGTCGCCCCGCGAAGTCTCCAAACTGTTCTTCCAGCATTGCCTCGGCCCGCCTGCGCAGCTCGGAGCGAGCGTCCAGCCGATGCGACATCCAGATCAGCGCGTCAATTCCGGTATTGCCGGTCACGACGATGCGCTCCGCCGCAACTCCCTCGCACAATAGGGCGCTACGCGCCCGTTGTGTCGGTGCGAAATGCAGATCGGCGATGCGGCCGACGAGCAGCCGGTTCACTTCCTCCGGCCACGGTGCGTAAATGTCGCCGGTGCGCAGGCCGGCTTCGACATGGGCGACAGGGATCTGATGATAAAAGGCCGCGAGTGCACCGGCAAAGGTCGAGGTCGTATCGCCCTGCACGATGACCCGGTCGGGGCGCCAGCCGTCCAGCACGCGGCTGACCCCGGACAAGACGGCGCCTGTCAGATAGGCGAGGTCCTGATCGGCGCGCATGACGTCGAGATCCCAGTTCGGGCACAGCTCGAACAATCTGAGGAACTGCGTCAAGATCTCGCGATGCTGTCCGGTGGCGCAGATCCGGCACTCGAACTCCGGTCTCGCCATCAATTCCTGGATCACCGGCGCAAGCTTGATCGCTTCCGGGCGCGTGCCGAAGACAAAAAGCAGCTTCATCTGGTCATTGAGACCGAGCGGTGAGTAAGCCCGGTGGCATCGATCACCATGCGCCGCATCAATTCCTCCTGAGGGATGCGGCGAAACCGCGAATGGGCGACGAGAATGGCGACGATGTCCGCCTCGCGCACTGCCGCGAGGGTGTCGCACATGGTCACATTTGCGCGTTCATCGAGCGGCGGCGGCAGGGCCCGCAGATTCGGTTCGGCAACAAGAAGTCGGGTATCCGGGTCGCACGCCAATTCGACAACAATATCAAGCGCCGGACTTTCCCGTACATCATCGACATCGGGTTTGTAGGTCAGGCCAAGGCAGGCGATCACTGGATGTTTCAGGCGATCGGCGCGTTCGCGGATTTGCGAAACGATGAATTTGGGCTTCGCGTCGTTGACCTCGCGCGCGGCACGGATCAGTCGTGTTTGTTCCGGCGCCGAGGCGACGATGAACCAGGGGTCGACAGCGATGCAGTGACCGCCGACGCCGGCACCGGGTTGCAGGATCGATACCCGCGGATGTCGGTTGGCAAGCTCGATAACCTGCCAGACATTGAGCCCAAGCTGATCGCAAATGGTCGACAACTCATTCGCGAAGGCAATGTTGACGTCACGATAAGCGTTTTCGACCAGCTTGACGAGTTCTGCTGTCGCCGCACCGGTGCGGAATGCCGTGCCGCGCAGGAAAATGCTGTAGACCGCCTCGGCATGCTCGGCGCAGGCCTCGCTCAGCCCGCCAATAATGCGGTCGTTCTCGATCAACTCGCGAACCATATGCCCGGGCAACACCCGCTCCGGGCAGTGGGCAATGTGGACGTCAAAGGGCCCGTTTTCCCCCTCCTCAGGTAGGCGCAGATCGGGCCGCTGCCGCGCCAGTCGCTTTGACAGCCGGGCGGTCGTACCGACCGGCGAGGTTGATTCAAGGATCACGACATTGCCGGCCGCTAGCACCGGGCTGATCGCATCCGCTGCCGCATCGATAAAGGTAAGATTTGGCGAGCGATCATCGTTGAACGGTGTCGGCACCGCGATCACGAACGCATCGGCTGGTTCCGGTCGAGCCGTCGCGCGCAACTTGCCCAAAGTTGTGGCAGCGCGCAGCAGCATGTCGAGATCGGGCTCGGGAAAATAGGGTTTGCCGTCATTGACGGCGGCAACAATCTGCGGATTGATATCGACACCGATAACTTCGATCCCGCGGCTGGCGAGGGTCGCCGCGGTTGGTAGACCGATATAGCCCAACCCGACGACACATACGGTGTTGACGGTATGATCCATTCGACAATCGGCTGGGAAATCCGCTTCTGGCACACTGCCGCCTTCGGCGAGCGGCTCCACCATATTTAATATCCGAGGTCGTGTTTTGTGGCAAGAGTTGCAGCGCGACGATCATGGTTAACCAATTGGTGGCGTTTTCTGCTGCGCTCTTCATCCTCAAGTATCTACTGATCGCAAAGCAGTCAAAGAGCCGACCAGACTTGCAGCCGCAAACGATTACGACAGTCGACGGGTTTGCTATGGACCGGGCCGCGGCCGGAGCGTAATTTGTCACGACGTTGGGGCGCCGGCAGGAGTGCCGCACTATGAACACAGACGACGTATCAAGGGTCGAAGAGTATTTGTTTGTCGACGACGGCAGCGTGCCCAATAATGCGCATCTGCCGCTTGTCATTTATCGTCACGTGCTCGACACCGGTCCCGGTGCGGTCACAGCCTGCGAAACATTGTTTGCCGAAAATGGCTGGAGCGGCGGATGGCGCGGTGGGGTTTATCCCCATCATCATTACCACAGCACCGCGCACGAGGCACTCGGCGTCGTTGCTGGTTCGGCGAGAGTACGTCTCGGCGGCGAGAGCGGCTCTGTTGTCGAATTGCGCGCCGGCGACGTCGTCGTGATCCCGGCCGGTGTCGCCCATAAGGGCGAGGCGGCGAGCCCCGATCTTCTGATCGTCGGCGCCTATCCGGGCGGTCGCGGCCCGGACATGCGGGTTCCTGGCAAGGGCGACCGGGAACGGGTATTGGCGAACATCACGGCGGTTCCGCTTCCGTCCACCGACCCGGTCGGCGGACGCTCCGGACCATTGCTCGACTGTTGGCACTCTCACCTTAAATCTGCGGATCACAGGCAGGCGCCGTTATAGACGACATAGCCGGTATTACCGAAATTGGCGGCGCTATCAGCGTTCGCGGGCGTATAGCCGGTCGGGGCAAGTGCGGGCCGTTGCGGCGGGACGACAAGTTGGCGATTGTTGATCACATATCCGCCATTGCACATTCTCTCGGCGCCGAGGGTCTCTGCCAGCCACTCGCGGCGGATCACTTCGGCGGCGCCATCATCATTAGGGGTCATAATCGTGTTGGTCTGCACGCTGTAGGTGAAATTGCCGCCGGCGCCCGGGATAAAGCTTTGCACCCGCACCGGTTCACTGCAGCTGATAATCGTAATACCGGATAGAGCTAATATGATGGAGGCGAGGGCGGCTGCGCGCATTGGGCGAACACTCTGATCAACGCTAACGCCGTCTTCGCTGATTTTGCGCATTGAAGCAAGCTTATCCCGATCCCGCATTGCCGGCTGCGGCAGCCTCACGTTATCCTTGGCTGACTCGAGACTGCCCCGCATGCCCCCGATTGCTGACGGAGACCCGGCAGATGGGCT
This sequence comes from Alphaproteobacteria bacterium, assembly GCA_019238055.1. GTDB lineage: Bacteria > Pseudomonadota > Alphaproteobacteria > ATCC43930 > CGMCC-115725 > AP-15. The sequence goes on along the minus strand of JAFAOB010000249.1, from coordinate 15,437 downwards.
ACAAGGACCTTTTGGTCGTGCTCGATTCGGCACCCGATACGCAGCGGCGGATTGACGTCGCGGCGGCTCTGGCCGAACAGTTTGCGGCACATCTCGTTGGGCTTTATCCGATCCCTAGCCCCGAATTGCCGCGCCGCGCCGGATATGCCGATCTGGCAGCGCTCGAACCGATCTATCATGAATGGTGTCAGCGTGCGCTCGAGCAGGCTGAGGTCGTGCGCAAGGCGTTTGAGCACCAGGCCGATTTGCGGGGCGTTAAGAGCGAGTGGCGGGTGGTCGTCGAGGGCTGGGAAGCGGATCCGGCCCTGCACGCGCGCTATGCCGATTTGGCGATACTTGGCCAGCACGATCCGGAAAACGACGAGACCGCATTGAGTCGCCCGCAGCCGGAGCGGATAACCCTCGCATCCGGCAGGCCGATCCTGGTGGTCCCCTATGCTGGCCAGTTCGAAAAGATTGGCCGCTATGTGCTGGTTGCCTGGAACGGGAGCCGGGAGGCCGCCCGCGCGGTGGCCGATGCGATGCCGATATTGGCGAGCGCCGAGGCCGTAACGGTCTTGATGGTTGATCCACAAGCTGGGGTCGATCTGCCCGGCGCCGATATCGCGCTGCACTTGGCGCGCCATGGTGTGAAGGCGCAAGTCGAGCGCACCGTTTCGGCGGATGTCCCGATCGCCGAAGTGCTGCTGTCGCGCGCCGCCGATTTAGGAGCCGATCTGCTGGTTATGGGAGCATACGGCCACTCGCGGGTGCGCGAATTGCTGCTTGGCGGCGCGACCCGCTCGATTTTGGCCAGCATGACAATCCCGGTGCTGATGTCGCATTAGCATTGCGTCGCTCGGGCTCGGTCCATTTTCGTGGAGACTTGCGGCTGAGCCCAATTCCGCGGTGGTCAGACTCGACGGGGAACTAAAAGCAACAGGGCAAACAGAATGAGCGACTGGAGCAAGGTTACCCGGCCGATCCCCGTTCCAAATGAATGGACGAAACCGTTCTGGGATGCGGCAAAGCGGGGCGTTTTGGCACTGCAACGCTGCCAGAGTTGCGGGCATTTCCAGCATCCGCCCTATGCAACCTGTGTCGAATGCATCTCGACAGACCTGAAATTCGAGGCCGTGCGCGGCGCCGGGACCATCTACGCCTATACGATCATGTATCATACCGGCGACAAGCGTTTCGCCTCCGCCGTGCCCTATGCCAGCATCATCGTCGAACTCGATGACGCCCCAGGCGCGCTCCTCGCCGGCAACCTTTTAGAGGCACCCCATACCGAGGCCAAGGTCGGCCGGCGCGTCGAAGTGATCTTCGAAAAGCTGAACGACGACATCACATTGCCGCAGTTTCGCTTCGCGCGCATTGCCTCGGCCGAGTGAGCGGGAGAGACCGATGTGGGAAAACCGGTGCAAAGTCGCGGTCAGCGGTGTCGGCTTTTCAAAAGTGACGCGCTCGGCGGACATTCCGCTCGCGGCGCATGCGTTGACCGCGGTCAAGGAAGCGGTTGCCGATTCAGGACTGCAGCTCGCCGATATCGACGGCCTTGCAACCTATCCGGAACTGCCGGCGACCGGGCACACGGAAGTGGACGGCATCTCGATCGTGTCCGTCAACTGCATGATGACGATGCTAAAATTGCCTGATCTCGGCTGGCATATCCAGGTCGGTACGGTAAACATTGGCGGTGCGATGCAGCAGGCGGTCAACGCGCTGATCGCCGGGGTGTGCAAATATGCGGTCGTATGGCGGGCGATGCACAACCCGCGCGGCACCTATCAGAACCTTCCCGGCGCCTATGCGCAGGGTGCCGCCCAGTTTACCGCACCCTACGGCTTTGGCGGTCCGGGGCAGGGCATGGCGGTCGCCTATACCCGCTGGCTCGAGCGGCACAACCAAGATCGCGAGAAGATGGCGACGCTCGCCGTGACCCAGCGCCGCCACACGCAGCACAATCCGCATGCTTATTTCTATGGCACGCCGCTCTCCCGCGAGGATTACCTGAACTCGCGAATGGTGGCCTATCCGTTTTGCCTGTTCGATTGCGACATCCCGGTGCAGGGCGCGGTCGCAATCGTGCTGACAACCGCCGACCGTGCGCGTGATCTCAAGCCACGGCCGGCTTACCTCGCGGGCTATGGTCAGCGGCTGCACTTCGAGGTGGCAGGGCGCATTGGCAGCCTCAGCAATTACATGGAGGGCGGCAGCAGCTCCGCAAAGCTGACCTGGGAGCGCTCGGGCTTTAGTCCGAAGGACGTCGATGTCGCCCAGATCTATGACGGGTTCTCGGCCTCGGTGATTTACGGTCTCGAATCCTACGGTTTCTGCAAAGAGGGCGAGGCGCTGGATTTCATCCAGGACGGGCGCATCGAGCTCAACGGCGAGCTGCCGCTCAACACTTTTGGCGGAAGCCTCGGCACCGGGCGCATCCATGGGCTCTGGCACATCATCGAGGGGGCCTTACAGGTGTCCGACCGCGCCGGATCGCGGCAAGTCAAAGACGCCAATGTGTCGTTTGTCGGCGCCAGCGCCCCGATCGTGACGGGGACCACGTTCATCTTCGTGCGGGACCCCTACTGATCTCGGTGAGCGGCCAGGGGCAAACGGCTTGGCGGAGAATCGACGAATGAAGCTGACCGGCAAAACGGCCCTCATCAGCGGCGCTGCAGGCGGCATCGGCCGTGCAATAGCGCTTGCTTTCGCCGAGGCGGGTGCGGCGGTCTCCTGCTGTGACATTGACCAAGCTGGTGCCGAAGAGACGGCCCGGCTCATCGAACGGGCTGGCGTTCGCTCCATCGCGCAGCGCTGCGATGTCGCCAGCGAAAACGAGACGCTCGCCGGGGTGGCCGCGACCCGGGATGCTTTCGGCCGTCTCGACATTCTGGTCAGCGGTGCGGCGCCGCATGATATCGGCGGCTCGATCGTGGAAACGACGCTCGCCGATTGGCAACGGGTTGTCGATGTCAATTTGACCGGTTCGTTTCTGCTCTGCCGCGCGGCACTGCCGCTGATGATCGCTGGCGGGGGCGGCTCGATTATCCTGATCGCCTCTCAGCTCGGACGCGTCGGCAGCGCCGGACGGGCGGCTTATTGTGCAACCAAGGGCGCTTTGATCCAACTTGCGAAGGTCATGGCAATCGACCATGCCGCTCAAAACATACGGGTCAATACGCTGTCCCCAGGAGCTGTCGAGACCGAACGGCTCACCCGTCGCTACGGCAGCTTCGAAGCGGCGCGTGCGGTGATGGCTCCCAAGCATTTGTTAGGGCGGCTCGGGCAGCCGCCCGAGATCGCTGCGGCGGCGGTTTTCCTCGCCAGCGCGGACGCCAGTTTTGTTACCGGCAGCGATCTTTTGGTTGATGGTGGCTACACAGCGATCTGAGAGCCCGGTCGGCCGCGCTCAGCCGCCGCCGGAGTTTCTATCCACCGCCTCGCTGGCGGAGCGTCACCCCTACTAACTCACCCCACTAACAAGGCGCGCGCTATCGGCACAACCCCGGCAGGTCAGGAACAAACATCCCCAACCTCGATCGATATATGTTGAGCCGCCGGGTCAGGCAGTCAGCAGCTGCTCAATCCGTTGCGTTGCCGTAGTCTCGTCGATTCTCTCGACAGCGGCAAATTCGCGCACAAACCGATCCAGCGCCGCCTGATAAATTTGCCGCTCGCTGTAAGACTGCTCTGGCTGGCCGACATTTCGATAGAGATCGCGGACGACCTCGGCAATTGAGGCGGGGTCGCCCGATGCGATCTTGGCCTGATACTCCTGAGCCCGCCGGCTCCACATCGTGCGCTTGGCGCGTGAGCGTCCCCGCAATTTCGCGAGTGCAGCATCCATCTCCTTGTGGCTCGACAGCTTACGCAGGCCAGACGCCTTGGTCTTGGCGAGCGGGACCCGCAATGTCATCCGATCCTTGTCGAAGGCGACAACAAAAACGCTTAGTGTATGACCGGCGATCTCTTGGGTCTCAATGGCTACAATTTTGCCCACACCATGGGTCGGATAGACGACAAAATCGCCAACGGCAAAAAGAGGCTTATCCGACGTCATGGGCGTGTCTCTCACAATCGATAGCGAATGGCGTTGCCTGGACGCGCGATCCAGCCGGTTACGAGCGCGGATCTCCTTCCTACACCCCGTCCCGAGCGGGAGTTCAGGACCGGAGCGAAACACGTCATTGGCACGATCATGCTGATAGCACGAAAGGTTCACTAAAGGCCAGCGTTTCTGACATGTTGATGACGCATATCGCCGCTATTCGGCCGGCTGCCCAGCACCTTAGGTCCCGCCAGGTTTCGGGCTGAAATACTTTTCATACTTGTCCGCGACATCCTTCCATTGGTCGGCATCCTCGGGTTCGGGCTTCTTGCGCGTTATGTTGGGCCAGGTGCCCGCGTAGTCTCGGTTCAGCTCGACCCAGCGGTCGGCCTCCGACTCGCTATCAGGGATGATCGCGTCAACCGGGCATTCCGGCTCGCAGACCCCGCAATCGATGCATTCATCGGGGTGGATCACCAGCATATTCTCGCCTTCGTAAAAGCAATCGACCGGGCACACCTCGACGCAATCCATGTACTTGCAGCGGATACAGGCTTCTGTGACGACGTAGGTCATGGCCGTGAAATCTTCTCCTGAGCTTGACTAGGGGCCAATTCTGGCGACGGATCAGAAATTGTCGCTGAGCCCTAACCGCTTCAAGACGCGCTGGCGCGCCAGACCGCGCTCCCGATCGGGGACGTAAATCAGCCCGCCGATGCGGCGCAGCAGGGTGTCCTCATACTTGTCGAGCGCCCCGTCGGCGTACGCGACTTCCCACAGCATCTCAATCAAATCGACGCGCTGCTCGAACGAGAGTCGCTCGTTGATAATCCGGGTGAAATGGAATAATTCCACCGAACGGTCGGCCTCACGTTCACCGGCGGCGAGCAATGAACGGGCGTCTTCCGGCGACAGCTTTAGCCGCCGCTCAAGCAATCGCGTAACGACCCCACGCTCTTTTTCGTCGAAATCGCCCTTGCTGTGGGCCGCCTCTACGAGGAGCGCTGCCAAGGCCAGCTGCAGCTCGTCTCGCGGATTACGACCCTCATCGGCATCCGCGCCGGTCAACCACCCTAGGATGCTGTCGATCATCAAGTTTGCCTAACATAGCGAATGCGGGGCGGCAACCCCACCCGGTTTGGGGTCTTGCCGCTCTCCCGCGCAACGGCAGCGCATAATCGCTTGGTGGCGGAAATGTTCGCCGAGCAAATCCGTTATGCCGACGAAATGCCAATAGGTGAGCCCTTGAATCAGCTGAATCAGCGCCTAAGGATAATCCTTCACCATTTTGTCGGTCAAATGCCACTTGCCGGTATCGCTTGGCAAGCGATGCACTACCTCGTCGGGCTGCAGCGGCTCGGGTACGACGTTTGGTATATCGAAGACGGTGGGGCCAACCCCTACGATCCGCGCGTCGCAAGCGTGATGATGACCTGCGATTACAATGTCGGCTTTCTGCGGCGAGCGATGGAAAGCTATGGTTTTGCCGGCCGTTGGGCCTATTGGGACGCGATCAACGACGAGTGGTACGGTCTGTCTCGTGAACGGGTGAATCGGCTTTATCGCGAGGCGGATGGTCTAATCAATTTGTGCGGGGCGACCCAACTGCGTGAAGAGCACCTTTGCTGCCCGGTTCGCATCATGATCGACAGCGACCCGATCTACGAGCAGATCAAATACGCCAAGGCCGACGTGGCGGCCCGCGCCTATCTCGACGCCCACACTCACTTCTTTAGTTATGGAGAAAATTTGGGATCGGCGGATTGCCCGATACCGTTATCGGGTCTCGACTGGCGCGCAACGCGACCGCCGATCGTTCTCGATCTATGGCCCGAAGCAGGTGATGCGGGCGATAGCTACACGACCATCGCCACCTGGGAAAACAAGGGAAAAAACATCGATTTTCGCGGATCGCGCTATATTTGGTCAAAGCATGTCAACTTTTTGCGTTTTATTAAACTTCCGCAACGGCGGCCAAGGGCCTCCTTTACCCTCGCGATGGACCCGCCCGACGCAGCCGTGCGCGCCATGGTAACAAAGGCAGGCTGGAACCTGGTCGATCCGGGTCCGATCTCGGCCGAGATGGAGGCCTATCGCGACTTCATCGCGCATTCGCGGGGCGAGTTTACCGTCGCCAAGGATATTTACGTGCGCCCCAACAGTGGCTGGTTCAGCGACCGCAGTGTTTGCTACCTCGCGGCCGGCCGGCCGGTCGTCACGATGCGCACCGGCTTTAGCAAATTCTATCCGGTCGGCCGTGGGCTGTTCGAGTTCGTAACCGAGGAGGAAGCGCTCGCCGCGATCGACGCGATCGACGCGGACTATCCGACCCACAGCCGTGCGGCCCGTGAACTCGCGCGCGAATACTTCGCCGCCGACCGTGTTCTCCGGCCACTAATGGCGGCTGTAGGCTTGTGAACCAGAAAGCTCCGTTGCCGGCCAAATATGCTCAGCGCAGATCGACGTTTAGAGCGCCGGTGAAAACCGCTCGAAGTGGTGCGGAATGCGCTGGATGTCGCTCACCAGCTCGCGCCGCAATCCCGTCGGGGTATTGGCTGAAAAATTCAGATCGATTGAATCGGCCGCTCCACCAAAACGCCTTTCAATCGCCCCGACAATCTCGCGGTAGGTGCCGCAAGCGGCGAACAAGCGCACAACATCATCGGAGATTTCCGCGGCCATATCCTCCCATCGCCCGGCGATCGACAGACGGTGCAGCTTCAGCCCGAGATCGTCGAGCCCGTGCACGGACAGGATCGGCAGATAGGTGCGGGTTGAAGCATAAAAAGCTATGCGCCGCCGTATTTTATCCATGGCCTTCGCGACCGCCGCGTCATCGGACCCAGTGACCACAAAGCCGCCGCCATGAAGATCGAAATGCGCGCGGACCCGACCGCTGCGCCGCAGACCTTCGCCGATTTGGGGCAGGCAAATCTCCTCGAGATATCGCCGTGAGCACAGCGGATGCAGCCGCACGCCGTCGCAGACCTCACCCGCGACCCGCAGCATCGCCGGGCCGACCGCGGCAATGACGACGGGGATCGGCGGCAGCCTACTCGGCTCCGGTGAAAAATCCGGTGTCATCAGGGTGAGCTGGTAATGCGGCCCACGGTAATCGAGCGGCTCGCCCGTGGCCCAGCACCACCATACTGCGCGCAGCGCGCCGATGTAGTCGCGCAGCCGTGGCGCGGGTGGGCTCCACGGGATTCCAAAGCGGCGCTCATTGTGTCCCTTGACTTGACTGCCGAGGCCAAGAACAAACCGCCCGCCGGAATTCGTGTGCAAGTCCCAGGCTTGGCTCGCCATTACCGTAGGGCTGCGAGGAAAGGCAACAGCCACCGAGGTCGTCAGCTCAACACGCTCGGTCGCGAGGGCGGCAACAGCGAGCGGTGCGAATGGATCGTGCCCCAATTCGATCGTCATTAGCCCATCGAAGCCGGCCTCTTCGGCCGCTGCGGCAAAGCCGGCGACCTCGCGCCAGCAGCGCATTGGCAGGGCGGTAAAGACCCGCATCAGCGGGACTTGGCGCCGATGGCCGCCACCCGCGCCATGACCAAGATCAGAAACAAGGCGACGGATAGCGTACCCTCCCACCACTCCTGCCAGACCCCATAGGTGGCGGTCGAAGCGACACAAGCGGCGGTCAGAGCACCGCAGGCTGCGGCGGCGTATAGGCGCGGCCATTCGATACTGCCGACGGCGAGCCAAAACCACCCGCCCAGCAACGCGAACAGCACGACACCCGGCACGCCGAGCTCGAGCCAGATCTGCAGCGGTGCGTTGTGCGGATGCAGCGGCAGCCAGGTCTGGTCGGTGCGGATCGGCTCGGCGCCGCCCGGGATCGCGCGAGAGGCTTCGAGCCCCCAGCCGCGCAGCGGATGCTCGGCGATGCGGTCACCGACAAAGGACCAAATCAACAAACGATGCGCCGCCGAAAACTTGACCCAATCGGCGATCTGGGTCATCCCTGGGACCCGGTCGATGCAGGCAAAGGTCAACGGCGCGGTGACGATGACCAACACCGACAGTACAGCCGCAATCCGAGCGACAATAGACCGCCAGTAGCAGCACAGAACGGCAATCGAAATAGCGGCTGCGAGCGCGATCTTCGCTGCTGTCCCGGCGAGCGAGAATATCGTTGTCGCACCGAGGGCAGCGAACAGCAGGCCTGCCAATTCGCATCCACTCGCCGCTAACATCGCAGCGGTCGGCAGCAACAGGATCGCAAAGGCGTCCGAGACCTGGTTCAGCCAGGCCGGCTGATAAACCCGGTCGGAAAAATTCCTGCTGAGCGCACCGGAAGTGGCGAGATCAAGCATGATCATTGCGATCGCAAGGATAAAGCCGGCGAGCATCAGGGCTGTGAGCCGGCGCGGCGCCGAGACCAGGGCGGCTGCCGCCATCGCCACCATGGCGACAATCAGAAGGCCCGCAAACCTGGCGCTCTGAAGGAGCGAGTGCGACGGGTCCGGCGACCATAAAGCAGAGAGTGCGCCCCATACTGTGAGGCCGATCAGAATGCCGGCAGGAACGCTGAGAAGATGCTCGAAAAGAGAATGGCGGCTTTTCGCGTAAACCAAGCCCACGCCCAGCAGGCCGGTAACGGAAGCCAGCGGGGCGATGCCGCGTGGTACCAAGACGAGCAGCGGAAAGAACAGCAATGCGGCGACACACAGGCCGGCCTCGAGAGCGGTAAGCAGCCGGCAATGCCCCCGCTCCGCGCGACGAGGACGCATCAATCGGCTAGGGAAAGATCTCGATCAAGGAAAAGAAAAAGGCGATCTCCTGTGCCGCGTTGTCGTTCGAATCTGAGCCGTGCACGGAATTCGCCTCGATTGATTCGGCAAAATCTTTGCGAATGGTTCCCGGCGCGGCTTTGGCGGGATCGGTGGCGCCCATGATCTCACGGCTGAGCCCGACTGCATCGGGACCTTCGAGCACCTGAACGACGACCGGTCCCGAGGTCATGAATTCGACAAGGCTGCGATAGAATGGTCGCTGGGCATGAACTGCGTAAAACTGCTCCGCCTGCTCAGTGGTCAGCCGGATCCGCTTCTGGGCAACGATCCGCAGACCGCGCCGCTCGAAACGATCGTTGATGGCGCCGATCAGATTGCGCCGGGTGGCATCGGGTTTGAGGATCGATAAGGTCCGTTCGATGGCCATCGGCTCTCTTCACATTTCGGCAGGTGAGGCGGGTTATACCGTCCGGTTGCAATCGCGGCAATCGGCCCATCTTTTGCCTCGCCGTTTAGGGCGCGCCGAGATAAGACCGCGCATTCCTCCGCCTCGGCTCAAATCTGGACGATCGAACCAAAATCCCAGGTCTGGCCGGGCGGGTCTTCGCCGATTCGCAATGTCTTTTTGTCGGGAAAGTGGTACGGCGGCACCGGCAGGTTGTAAGGCGCCGGTACCCCGGCATAGACCCGCCCCGCCAAATCGTATTTCGAGCCGTGACACGGGCAAAAATAACCGCCCAGCCAGTTGGGCGCCGGATTGGTCGGATCGGGCTTGGGAAAAAACAGCGGGATGCAGCCGAGATGCGTGCACACCCCGACCAGCACAGCATACTGCGCCTCAATCGACCGATGCCAATTCTGGGCGTAAGGCGGCTGCTGGTTGGTGTTCGAATTCGGATCGCTGAGCTGATTGACCAGCTTCGGGCCCTGTAATTCTTTGAGCAGAGCTGGGGTGCGATCGACAACAAAGATCGGCTTGCCGCGCCATTGTACGATGACCTGTTGGCCCGGCGCGACCTTGGTCAGATCGACATCGACCGGGCCGCCGGCGGCAATGACATCACCAGCGGGGGTCAGCGAATCGACCACCGCATAGGCGGTCGCGACGATCCCGACGGCGCCGACGGCGCCCGCGACCAGCAGCAGAAAATCGCGGCGGGTCTCCTCATGCTCTCCGCCTGCAGCATGGGCCGCGCCTCGCAGAGACTGGGCTTCGTCCGCCATTTGGCTTTCCCCGTGAACTGCACGTTTTTGCTCAGCGAAACATACTGAACAACAGGCGGTTCCGCACCGGTGCGATCGGTCGCACCGCCGGCCTGCGCACTGGCGCCGCCGCTCTGCGGGATGGTACGCTCACGCACGCGAAGCCATCAGCCGTGTAGCTACGCCATTTCCGAGAAGAGCCTGCCATGAAAATCGCCCGCATCGAAACCTTCATCCTCGGCACCGGCAGCTCCAAGGATCTGTTGTTCTGCCGGGTCGAGACCGAGGATGGCCATTATGGTTGGGGCGAAGCCTATGTAACGCACGGCAAGGAAACCGTCGTCGCCGAGTGCTTGGGCAGGATGACGCCACACCTGATCGGACGCAGCGTCTTCAACATCCGGCATACCGGACAGATCATCTTTGAGGATTTTGCGATCAAGCGCGGCTCGCCCGATCTGTTTGCGGCGTGGAGTGCCGTCGAAATCGCATCCTGGGACATCATCGGCAAATGCGCCGGGCTGCCGGTTTATAATCTGATTGGCGGCGCGTCGCGCGAGCGGGTGCGCATTTACGCCAATGGCTGGTCGCGCGGGGCGACGATCGACGAGCGCGTCGAATGCGGCCTGAAGGTCAAGGCGATGGGCTTCACCGCCGCCAAATTCGACCCGTTTCCCGGGCCGTGGCGGAATTTTGTCGACCGCCATGATGAAGATTTTGCGATCGATTATGTCCGCGCAATGCGTGAGGCTCTGGGACCCGATTTCGAGTTGCTGATCGAGGCGCATCGCCGGTTTGCGCCGGCACATGCGATCCGCATCGGCCGGCGTCTCGCCGAGTTCGGCGTCGACTGGTACGAGGAGCCGTGCCTCGCTGAAAACATCGACCTCGTCGCCGAAGTGCGGCGCGCCGTATCAATCCCGATCGTGACTGGCGAGGCGCTCTATACCAAGGAGGCGTTTTTCGAGTGTCTGGCCAAGCGCGCCGCCGACATCTTGAACCCTGATATTTGTGTCGTCGGGGGTATTTCGGCGATGCTCGACATCGCCGCGATGGCCCAGCCGCAGGCCGTCGTGATGGCCCCGCACAATTACAACAGCACGCTTGTGGGCCTCGCCGCGACGGTGCACCTCTCAGCTGTGATCCCCAATTTCCGGATCACCGAATATTTCGTCAATTTCCAGGATCTCTGTCGCGAGATCGCGACCACGTCGCTGAACGTAAAGGATGGTTGGATCGATCTGCCGACTGCGCCCGGTCTCGGGATCGACATCGATGTCGCCAAATTGCGCGCCCACCCGCATCAGGAGACGAGCGCGCACGGTTTCCGCCAATATTGGGAAGAATACCCGAGAAAAGACTATACTCCAAGCTTTCGCGGCTGATCGCCGGCCGCGCCGATCGTGTCCAACGGCCCCCAAAGCCGCTCTATGGGATTATCTATGGGGCGGGCGGATACGCGATTTCCAAGGCCAACGAGCTCCGAACGCAATCGAGCAAACTGCTCATCAGCTCGGCCGGGTTAACGAGGTAGAAAACAAAATTCTGCCCTTGGACCGAGGTGTTGATGCGATATGCCAGCCGCAACGCATTCAGGGTGCGCGAATACTCCGGCATCGGAACAACGACGGTTGTCGGATTGATCGGTGTCCCGTAGACCTCGACGGAACCGCCGCTATCGGGGATCTTCAATTGCACCGGGATCTGGCGATAGTCCTCGAGCGTCCACAGCGGATCGGTGAAGCTCAATGTCCATCCCCAAGACCGATTGAGGGCGACGGCGATCGTCAGACCGTTTGTATAAGGGATATGCGCAGCGCAATCGGTGAAAAAGCCGGTTCTGTCATCGAAATAGGCGCCGACGGTCCATAGTCCGACGCGAAACGAACGGATCGGTCCGGCGGCGCCCGCTCCCGAGGTCGAAGCCAAACCGGCCGCGAGCGCAATGGCCCCCACCATCAAGCCCCGACGAAGCGGGCGACATTTTGGACCTGCCCGGAAATCTTTTGTCGCACCCACATCACTGTGGTTAAAGCCGTGCTTTCCCGGCATTCCCAAATCACGCGGCTGTAGGCGTCACCGCCGCGCGCGCCTCGCGATCCCGGAAATGCGGAATGATCTCCTCGCCGAACAGGCGAAGCGTGTGGAGCACCTCTTCGTGCCGGGCCGGGCCGACGGCGCACAGCAAAAACACTTCATCGATCCCGAGGGCTTCGTAGGTTTCAAGAAACCGGATGCATTCCTCAGGTGTGCCGACGCAGAATTTCGTGCCGTCCTCGCGCACCTCGCGGGGTGTGGGTTCGCCCGGATGGGGGCCGGTGGCAAGGCGCTGGTCGCGCGCGTAATAACCCTGGTAGTCGGATGGCACCGTCGTCGGATCATAATCGCGCCACACCAGGCGGGCACGCTCGCGCTGCTGCTCGATATACCAGCCGACAAGTTCGGTGCCGCGCTCGGCCACCACCCGCGGGTCCTCGTGACAATAGCCCGCGGTCATCAACGCGGTTCGTCGCCGGGTCCCGCTCCCGCCTGGAGCCGTGTGCGATGCGTCGCGATAGAGCGCCATCAGTTGACGTACGCGGTCGGGCCCGCCTTCGCTACCGAACAGCCCGCCCATCCCGAGGCTGCCGGTGAGCCGCGCCGTTTCGTCGCTGCCGCAGGCCGACCATAGCGGCGGATATGGGCGCTGCACCGGTTTCGGCAGCACTTCGCGCCGCGGGATCTGGTAATAGGTGCCGTTGTACGAGATTTCTTCCTGCGTCCAGATGCGCGGCAGCACGTCGGCAAATTCGAGCCACATCCCCCGCGTGTCGCGCAAATCGCTGCCATAGGGCGTCAGCTGATAGGGATAGCCGGTACGACCGAGACCGACATCGACGCGACCGCGGCTCAAGATGTCGAGCGTCGCCATGCGTGCGGCGACATGCAATGGGTGATGGATCGGCGCCAGCACGACACCGACGCCAAGCCGAATCTGGCTCGTGCGCTGGCTCACCGCGGCAAGGGTCAGATCGGGGGCGCTGTTGTGCGACCATACCGGGCGGAAATGGTGCTCGGAGAACCACACACTCGCAAAGCCCATCTTTTCGGCATAGGGGATTTGTTCGAGCGCCTCGTAGATGCGGTCTGATTCACTGGTCGCGGTCCACGGTTTAGGAACCTGGATCTGATAGAACAGGCCAATTCTCATCGGATGTTCTCCTGCAGCCTTGGCGGAACCGAAGAACCAACGGGTTCGCTCAGGGAGCGCGTCATCTCCGGTGCAGTGATCAGAACTCGCCAACTGTCTGATCACCGCGTTGAGGTGGATAACTTGCGATTACGATCGGACGTAGGCACACCGCTCGCAAGCAAATTCGGCGCCTTCGATCGGGCCAAGTTCAGGTAACGGAGCCGAACCGGGGCCGCGGTTGCACGACGGACGCCCAATGCACGTTCGCCGATGCATCGATCGTATGCCCGTGTCGCTGAGCGAGGATCGCCGGCTCCTCGGCGATGAGCAGAAGACGCCAGAATGGCAGGATGTTAACCATGCTGCTGAAGCCGGCACGCCGCCTTCCCTCGCCGCCGGTGGCGGTCAAACGGATTGGGGGGCAGGGTGCCCAAGGCGACAGATGATGCTGGAAGAACCAGATCTGACCGATGTGCCGCCTTGGGCTGCGGCTGCGGCACGGCGCGATCTACCATCGCGCGGGAATGGGTTGAAGCCGCGCGTCCGGTGCCTGGGGCGATTTCAACTGCTGCTCGCGGCGGGGCGCCTATCGATCTCTCGCCCCGATGACCGCCGTGGAGCAGGGATGCGGGGTCCGATCGGATTGCATATAGCTCACCGTGGGAGGCAGCAACCTGCGCTCGCGAGCCGCACGCCGAGCTTTTTTCGACGATCGTACTTACCGGTATCTGGGCAGTTGCCCCACCCGAGGTTCGTCAGCCACCCGAATATGCCGGCGCGCTTGCAACTTGCTCGGGGGTCAACGCCAGAACGAGCTTGTTGCCCTCGATCCGGGGCTTAGCGTTTCGCCAATCGACTTCGGAGTGACTCGCAAACAGCCCAAAAAATCCACCATGTCTGATCACGACGTGCTGGATCTGTCCTTGCGGGCCGACCACAACCCTTTCCAGCTCCCCGAGCGGCTCGCCGTCGCGATTGACGACCGTGTCGCCGACGAGCTTCTGGAGCTGCGCCGCCTCGACTGTCGGCGCAGCCGTTGTTGAAGCAGCATGCGTGGTGGCTGGCGCTGTCGTTGCGGGTTTCTGCGCTTCAGCGCTCGCGGTCTTGGTTGCTTCTGCGCTCGTGCCCGGCGTGGGAGATGAGATAGCCTTTGGGTTGGCTTCGATCGATGACGTTTTCGCCGGCTCATTGGTTGCGACTTGTGTGCCGGACGCTGTCTTTGCCGCCGGCGCGGCCTTTGTTGGCTCGCCGGCCGCGCTTGCGACCTTTTCTCCATTGGCGGATTGCTCGGTATGAGCAGCTTGTTTGCCGGGCGCTGCCGCCGGTGTGCTCTGCGCTGCGTGCGAGTTCATCGCCGTCTGGTTCGTCCCCGCGCCTGCGCCCTGGGTTTCGCCCTTGGTCTCTGGCCTCGATGCCAGTGGGGCAGCCCCGCCGGCTTCTGCCAAGTTGGGTTGCGGTGCAGCGGCGCTGGCGATTTTGCCGGATGCCGGGGTCCCATTACGTCCGAGCCCAGCGCTAATGCCGGGATAGGCAGCCCCCGGCATTGGCTGTTCGGCAGAGGCAAGCGCACTGCCCGCGTCCGCCGTACTGGGCTCCTCATTCGCCCCGCTCGATTGGAGCTGTGCTACCCTTGTTGCTCCGGAGATGCCGGGATAGGCGGCGCCCAACACCGGCTGGGTGTCATAAGCCAGGGTTTCGTCAGTCTCGGCATTGCCCGGTCTGACGTTGTTAGCTGAACCCGTGCTGTTGCCGGCAAGCGCCAGCTGCTCGCTGTGCATCGCGCCGGAGATGCCGGGATAGGCGGCGCCCAACACCGGCCGGGTGTCGTATCCGACAGCCTGATCGCTATCGGCGTTGTCTGCCCTAGCATCGTTGATATTGCCCCCGCGGTTGCCGGCAAGCGCCAGCTGCTCGTTGTGCATCGCGCCGGAGATGCCGGGATAGGCGGCGCCGATCACTGGCCGGGTGTCGTATCCGACAGCCTGATCATTATCGGCATTGTCAGCTCTATCATCGTTGATATTGCGCCCGCGGTTGCCGGCAAGCGCCAGCTGCTCGCTGTGCATCGCGCCGGAGATGCCGGGATAGGCGGCACCCAACACCGGCTGCGTGTCGTTGGCGACCTGCTGGGGCGTACCGGCGTTGCCGGGTTGCGCCGATTGGGCTGGTGCAGCGGCAAGAGCCGGGCTCGCGGTAACCGCCCCTGCCAGCAGCAGAACGGTTAGCACTGATGTGATTGAAGTTTCTCTTCTCATGATGGTTTGAGCGCCGCCGCGATTGCAGCAGCGCTCCT
>JAFAOB010000208.1 GCA_019238055.1 Alphaproteobacteria bacterium | reverse complement strand
CACTGACCTCTGAGGGCGTCTGTGAGTTTGATTGGGGAGTGGGCATGTTTAGGGCGTTTGTGCTCGGTTTTATCGTAGCGATCGTCGCCGGCGGCATCGCGGCTTACTTTGTCGTGCATGAGGGCGTGATCCCGGCCAACGCCAATGGCGAGCCCTTGCCATTTGAAACCTGGGCGGCGAAATCATCGCTTCGTGCGGCTTTGACGCGCGAGGCGCCAAAAGGTCCAAATCCGGTGACACTGACCGACGCCAACCTGATCGCCGGGATCGGTCTCTATGCCAAGCATTGCGCAATCTGCCATGGCACCGCAAAGGGCGATGCGTCGATCACGCCGCTGGCACGTGGTCTTTACACGCGGCCGCCGCAATTGGCGACCGATGGCGTCGAAGATGATCCTGAGAGCTACACCTTTTGGAAAATCAAGAACGGCATCCGCTGGACGGCGATGCCGTCCTGGGCAGGCACGCTGAATGATACCCAGATTTGGACGCTGGCTTTATTTCTCAAGCACATGAACGACCTGCCGCCGGCGGCTGAGCAGGCTTGGCAGCAAGTCACCGATTGAGCACGAACGGCGCTGCTCGTCAGCGGCACATGAGAGCTCGCGCATCCTACCCCAAAGGTGCAACTTGATCGTCAAGCTCAGTCGGCCTATCGCCAGCCAGTTGTTGTCAGGCGCCGGCCATCGCGGTATTAGAGCCCAGTAAGCCAAGCCGAAGGGGACGGACGGTTATCATGGCTTTTATTAAATACCCGAGGACGACTATGGATAAGGGTCGGCAAGGGCGAGCGCCGCTTTTCTGCCGCGTTTTGCTGCTGATCGCATTACCTCTCGCAATTGCTACCGGACCGGCCGCAGCCGCCCCCGATACGGGCAATGCGAAAGCCGCGGCCTTCATGAACGAGTTGTGGAGCCAAACGCTCGATCTCCTCAACAAGAAGCGGCCGGCGGCCGAGCGCCAAGCGCGGTTCCGCGAATTATTTCACAAAGATTTTGATACGCCGGGAATCGCCCGGTTTGTGCTCGGCCGCTACTGGCGCACCGCGAGCCCCGAGGAGAAGCAGGAATTTCTAAAACTGTTCGACAATTATGTCGTCTATGTCTATACGGCGAGGCTGTCGGACTTTGAGGGTGAGCAATTCAAGATCACCGGAGCGCGGCCTGACCAGGATTCGATGCTGGTTTCGACCGACGTCATCACACCGGGTGCGCCGCAGCCGCTCAGGGTCGACTGGCGGCTGATCAACGATGATGGCGCCTACAAGATTTCCGATGTCATCGTCGACGGGGTCAGCATGCTGGTGACGCAACGCTCGGAATTCGCCTCGGTCATTCAGCGCCATGGCGGGCAAGTACAGGGGCTGATCGACCTGATGCGGCAAAAGACGGCGAGCGCGGCACAATAGCATCCCCTTCGCTCCGCTCTTGGGTGCAAGCGGCGGACGGTCGAGCCGCCTCAGAGCCAAGCCAAGTTGTCGGGTTTGAGGCCGAGCTGGTATTGGCCGACCGTCTCGTAATGTTCCTGCCGGCCCTGCAATTGTTGCGAGACGGTGTGGATGTCACGAAACCGCCGCTCGAACGGGTTCATAGTAAAGATCGCGGTAGCACCGGCGGCGTGATAGGCGGTATCGACGACGTCGCGCGCTTGATGAATGGCGAAGGTCGAAGCGAGCCGGATCGTCATTCGCTGATCGAGGGTCAACCCGCCGCTGCTCGCGACCTGGTCGGTAATCTCTTTTAGTGAACGCAGCAAAAGGGCGCGGGCGGCGCCGAGTTTCGCCTCGGCCTGCGCCACCTGCGACTGCACGACATTGTTGTCGCGCAATGTGCGTTTGGCGCCGCGCGGGATCTTATCGCGCGCCAGTTCGACAAAGGCATCGAGTGTGCTGCGCGCGATCCCCCATCGCCACCGCCGCGAAGCCCGAGGCATAGAGCTGCAGGCTGCTGAAACGATAGAGCAGCCCCTGCTCTCGGCGCGCGCCGAGATCGTCGCGGGCGACGCAGAAATCATCGGGGACAAACAGATCCTGGACAGAATACTGGTCGCTGCCGGTCCCCCTGAGCCCGACGACATGCCAGATATCCGTCATCCTGGCGGCCGATTTCGGAAACAATAGCGTGTGCACGACCGGACTGCCGTCGGGATGACAGCGCGGCTTGCCGTCGCGTTCGACCACCGGCAGATGTGCGCCGAGCCAACTCGCGTCATGGCTGCCGCTGGCAAAGCTGAAGGTGGTTGTGACCCGGTAGCCGCCATCGGCTACCCGCGCCTCGCCCGGCCCCGGCCCCCAAGCGAGGATGCCGTCCCGCCTGCCAAACACCGCGCGCGCTGCTGCGGGCGAGAGATAGGCCGCGATCATCGAGCAGCCTGCGGTTTGGTTCAAGCACCAGGCGGTGCTGGCATCGGCCTTGGCGATCTCCTCGATGATTTGGACAAAGGTCAATGGCAGCAATTCTGCACCGCCGAGTGAGCGCGGCAACAACAGCCGGTAAAACCCGCCCTCGATCAGCGCCTCGCGCAAGCTCTGCGGCAGTTCGCGCCGGCGCTCGATGTCCTCAGCCTGGGCGGCGATGACGGGGGCCAAGCTGCGCGCCCGAGCTATGTAATCGGCGCCAGCCGGATCTTGCACGTCGCAGGTCGTGCGTTGTGGGTCGCTCAAACTCGCCGCCATTCACTCGATCCTTTGCGAAGGACACGCCGGCAAGACGCGCTCGGTCGATTTAGGGTTTTTCAACCTAACGCCGCCGAAGATGCCGGGTGAGAGCTTAGAGGCGGTTTTCAGTGCGCCAGGCGAAGCTGGCGCGTTCCAGCCGGTGCAAGTCCGGCCCGGGTAGGATGGTAGCGCATCGCCCGGTAGCGAGTGTTGCGTCGGGGAAGGTGACGACCCCGGCGAAGCGTACACAGCAATCC
>JAFAOB010000193.1 GCA_019238055.1 Alphaproteobacteria bacterium | reverse complement strand
GGATTGCTGTGTACGCTTCGCCGGGGTCGTCACCTTCCCCGACGCAACACTCGCTACCGGGCGATGCGCTACCATCCTACCCGGGCCGGACTTGCACCGGCTGGAACGCGCCAGCTTCGCCTGGCGCACTGAAAACCGCCTCTTAGTAAAGTGCTACCATATTTATATTTTTCGACAGTGACGAGCACGACTGTTGGATATGGTGACATCTATCCCCTTACAGAATCGGCAAGATGGATGGTCATTATACACCATATTACTTCAATCATTCTTCTAATAGTTATCGTGGGACAAGTGGCTAGTATCACTATAGAGTCTCGCACGGGAACCTGAGTGGTGTGATAGCCTCAGGCGGGAGATCGACAAATGGCAAATTGAAGTCGCCGCTAGGACAAGCGACATAATATCCCAACCGCCGAAGCTGCCCGCCATATCGGTGGGATCGAGAAGGCTGCCTCGTAGGGCGAAATGTTGAAAAGTCGAAGTAATACCAAATCTCGATGAGGAGAACTCATTCCGACGATCGTTGACGTGACTTACCGTTCGGGCCTGCGGGCTCTTGCAAGGGCGCAGACATATATAGGTTCTTATTATCAAGATCTGGTATAAGCATATACAAGCGAGCAATTGGCTGAGTTTGGCGCGATAATATTGCTATGGAACCGAGCAGAAACCTTGTTAGGAATCGTCCTGACCGAGACCGGCTGGCCCTACGGTTTGAGCAATTCAGGAGAGCCGCATAGCTCTATGGGTCAGATTGTCATCTCGATTGACAGATCAGCCCGAGGACAACTCGGGCAGGGGTGCTGAGATCGCTCCCCTGAGGCGCTCCGGTGGCCGCTGATGCAGTTTCTCGATTTTGGAGGGGTTTGGATCGGGTGCATCGAAATGCTCGTGTAGAGGCTCTATAATCAATTTCCTGCACGGTATGCGGGAAACCGAATTTGCGCTGGCTCTTCGAATGCCCGTTATTCCCAGGGTCTTGTCCTTGGCCGGTAATCGGCCTAACGGTCGGAACGCCCGGCTGATGATCGAGGTGCAATTTGGGCGAGTAAGCATCATCAGGGGACCGCACCGCCTCGACCTGATGCGGGCGATCCGATCCTCTCAACTCAGCATCGAACGAGCGCCGCCGCGATGATCTCGGGAATCATCGCAATCTTCGCCATTCCTTTGATCGACGAGAATAGGTTGTGTGTGAGTCCGGATTAGTCCAGGATCGAGTCCAGGAACTGCACGTCATGGTCATTAAAGTCCGCAGTATTGCAGGGGTTTGGTTATCTTTGGCGGTATGCGTCGTACTGCTGGCGCGAGCAGGAATTGCCGCCGAACAGCCCGTACCTCAATCGATCATCCTCGCGTCAACCACTTCGGTCGAAAACTCGGGCTTGCTCGCGCACATTCTCCCGGTCTTCACCAAGGAAACCGGAATAACCGTACATGTTCTGGCTCAGGGAACAGGCCAGGCGCTTCAGACGGCGGCGCACGACGACGCCGATCTGGTTCTCGTGCATGATCCGGAAGCCGAGCAGAAATTTATCGCCGCCGGCGACGGTATCGATCGCCGGCAGATCGCGTGGAATGATTTCGTCGTGGTTGGGCCGCGCTCCGACCCGGCACGTATCGCCGGTACCCACGATGCGGTCGCGGCGTTGAAAGCGGTCGCCAGCGCACAAGTGCCGTTTGTCTCGCGTGGCGACAAAAGCGGCACCGACGCGCTCGAACACCGCTTGTGGCGTGTGGCGGGGATCGATCCCGCCAAAGCGGGCGGCGGATCGTGGTACCGCGATATTGGCGGCGGCATGGGCGCGGCGCTGAATGCCGCTCAAGCGATGGACGCTTATACGATCAGCGATCGTGGTACTTGGCTGAGTTTTGGCAACAAGGGCGATCTTACTGTGCTGGTCGAAGGCGACCCGCGCCTCCTCAATCGTTATGATGTGATCCTGCTCAACCCGGAAAAGCATCCGGTGCCGAAACAGGCATTGGCCAGGCGCTTTGCGCAATGGCTGCTGTCGCCCGAGGGACAGGCGGCGATCGGCGCATATAAAGTCAACGGCGAGCAGCTGTTCCACCCTTCGGCCACGGCCCCAAAATGAACCATCAGCAAGAGCACCACGGCAATCTCAGTCGCTCGACCGTTGCTCTCCTTGCGCGCAATCGGCACCAGTGAATTGGGATGCGGTGCTGCCGTCAATGATCGGGCATCGGCAATGCAATGGGCGCAAAGCCGTTATCGGCGAAAATCTGCTGGCCGCTCGGGGACAGCATGAACAATGCGAAGTCGGATGTTTTCGGCGCCGCATTTTCAGCACCGCCAGACCGTATTCCGGGCCAGTCGCAATCGCACTCGGCACGCCAGCGACCCGCAACGTCGGCATCTGTGCCAGAAGCCTCTTGGCGCCGCTGCAATAGCCGATGAAGAGATCGATGCGCCCGGCGGCGAACACCGCGATGACCGGGTCCTTGCCATCGACCGGGGCGCTATTGCTCGGGCCGCCGACAATTTTCTGCGCCTTCTTGTCGAGAACCGCATAGCTGCCCGGGCGCAACGCGTCGATCTTATGAAACATCGCCCAGGTGTAGTCGCCGCTGGGATCGGACTTTGGCGTCGAGGTGCCCAGCTTCACTGCAGGATCGAGCAACTTGTCGATAAAGTTTGCAGTCGTCAGCCCGACCTTAGGCACCGCAAACCCGCAGAGCCTGTTGCGGGTGAACATCGCGACCCGGGTCGCGAGCCCCTCTTTCAACAATTTGAGAGGGTGCCCGACATCAGCAGAGGCAAACAGATCGGCGCGTTCGCCATTTTCGATCCGCTCGCGCAGGACGCCGGACGGACCGAAATCGGTGGTCATGTCGATGCCGGTGGTCCCGCGGTACTGGGTCCCGATCGCGCCCAACACTTCGCGCAGACTGCCGGCGGCGAGCACATGCAGTTGTTCCGCTCGCGGTGCGTTGATCATGGCGAGGAGGAACAATCCAACTAGGAAGAGGATGCGGTACGGCATCTAAATCAGTCCTCGGAACCGGCAACAGCACAGGCCTTCGCAGAGACCGGTGCCCGGCGCAAGAGCGGCCAGACGCGTACCGCGTAGGGATCGATATCGAGGCGGCAGGGCCGTCCGCTGACCCAGTCCGAGCGGCTTTGAAAGCTCATGATGTCGGCGTCGCCGAGGCGCAGCTCGACGCGGCAACCGTTACCCAAGGGAACTACACTCGCAATACGACCTTGGTAGCGCCCGTTGCTGCAGATCCGCACACCGCTCGACGGGATTGCCCAGCCGACCCGATGATCGAGCGGGAGAGCCGGCCCGGCGATGTCGAGCACCACATCCTCGCCAATCGCGATTTGAAATTCGCCGATCGTCAGGCCTTCGGCAGCGTGCTCGCTGCCGAGCAGGCGCGCGACGGTTTCATTGGCAGGGCGCACGAAGATTTCGGCTGTGGGACCAGACTGCAACACCCGGCCGTCCTCGAGCACGAGAAGCTCGTCGGCAAGAAGGGCGGCCTCCTCGGGATCATGGGTGACGAGGATCATTGTCGCCTCGATGTCGCGCTGCAAATCCAGCAATTCCGAGCGCAGCCGTAAACGGAGGGGCGCGTCGAGCGCCGAAAAGGGTTCGTCGAGCAACAGCAGGCGCGAGGGGCGCACCAATGCTCGTGCCAATGCGACGCGCTGCTGCTGGCCGAGCGACAATTCGGAGGGATAACGCTGTTCGAGACCGGCAAGACCGAGACGCTTAATCCAGATCCAGGCCGCGGCGGGATCGGCGCCGCGCGGGAACTCTAGATGCTCGGCTACGGTCAGGTGCGGAAACAGACCGTAATTCTGTGGGACATAAGCGACTTCCCGTTCCGTGGGTGTGAGGCGCGCCCATTCCGTTCCACCGATGATGATCGACAACTGATCAGCGTTGTCCAGGCCGGCGATCAGGCGCAGGGTCAGGGACTTTCCGGAGCCGGAGGGTCCGAGGATCGCCAGCCGACGTGATTGCGGTGCCCAACCGACCGCAAGCCGGAAATTGCCGAGGTGCTTTGACAGGCTTAAGGCCAGGCCCGGCTTGCTCTCCGCCGGCCTGGCTGGCGTTGCGCGAAGAGAAGTATCGGCAGTTTTTGCGGATTGTCTCAAACGCGCTGTAGCCGATGGGTGTCGCCGAAGCACCAGCATCTGGCTCAGCACCAGCGCGGGCACCGCCAGCACCAGGGTCGGCAGCAAGATCGGCAGCATCGCCGGCAGACCTTGCGCGCCAAAAGCCACGTAGGTGTAAACCGGCAATGAATAAGGGTGATAAGCGACCATAACAGTCGCGCCAAACTCGCCAAAAGCGCGCAGCCACGACAGCAACAGCCCAGCGGCGATTGTCGGTCGCGCGAGTGGCAGGCTGACGCGAAAAAACGTCTCGATCGGCCCGCGTCCCAGAGTGGCGGCGACGTCTTCGAGCACCGCATCCATAGCGGCAAAAGAGGAGCGTGCGGCGATGATTAGAAAGGGTGCGGCGACAAACACTTCGGCCAGCACGATGCCGACAAACGAGTCGGTCAGTGCGCCGCCGAACAGTTGACCGAGCCAGCCATCGTAGCCGAGCAGAAACAGCAGCAGAATGCCGCTCGTCAGTGGCGGCAAGGCCAGCGGCAGCTGTACCAAAAAACCGACAATCGCCGTCGCTCGCCCCGGCAATCGTGCAAGCAGATAACCCAGCGGGATGCCGCCGAGCGCGATGACCGCGGTTGCCGCGGTCGCACTACCGAGCGAAATGGCGCAGGCGCGGATAAGGGAAGCGACGTCGACCGAGCGCCAATCGGCAAACCAGACCTGCTGGATGCCCGCCGCTAACGGCGCAACAAGATAGATCGCCAGCAGTCCGGCAAGCCATGGCAGCGGCGCAGGGACACGACGCGTCACTTGTCCTGATCGACCAGCGCGCGGATCTGCAGCGGTACAGTAGTCAAGATCCCGGCGAGGGCCGGCTTTTGGACATCAAGCCCATTTTCGGTCATTACTTTCTTGCCTTGCGGACCGAGCAGAAAGCTGACGAAGTCGACCGCACCCTGGGGATTGGGCGCGCCCCGCAGGATCGTTGCGGTGTAGACCGCTTTCGGGGTGATGCCCGCTGGCAGCCGAACCTCGGGAATCTTCGCGCTGGCGGTCTCGGTCGAATAAAAGAAACCGACATCGAGCTGGCCCGATTGCAGCCGGCCGATCAGGGTTTCTTCGGGCAGAACCTGCGCCGGATTGTCCGGGGCGCCGAGCACGCGCTGCGCCAGTCCCGGGACCTTGTAGTAGGCCTCTGCCTTGTTCATCAGTGCAAGGGTCAGCGCCCCCTTCGGATCGAGCTTCGGATCGGTGCGCCCGATCCGGATCCCCGGCTCCATGAGCACCTGATACCAGGGCTTTGATTTGAAATCCGCAGCAAACCGGCTTGTCGGGTTGTAGCCGAGGACCAGCGGCGACTGAGCAAAGCTGACATACCAACTGACCCAGTTTCCGTTCTTCTCACCCATCAACGATCCGTTCACCGCGGGGTTGGCGCTGATAAAAACGTCGCCCCGACGGAGCTTTCCTTTGATCTGGTTGGCGAGCAGGTTGGAGCCGCCAGCGTAGCCTCGAAACTCGTCGCCGCTCGCCTTGTCAAAGGCGGGGCCGGTCCCGTGCTCCATCAAATTCACCAGCGAGCCGGCATAAAGCACGCTGACGCTACCCGCGGCCAGCGCAGCAGGTGTCGCAATTATCCACGCTACCGCGACAGCAGCTATCGCCGAGCTCGCCGGGAAGTGCCGACAATGGCCCGTCTGTGGTCTCTCGAAGCCGTTCCTCGATACGCAACTCCTGTCTCGCAAAACCAGTCGACCAATTGCAACCATGATCACCTCTCCGCCACCAGCAATCGTTATATCCTAAGAAATATCTCGTCTGATAAGCGGAAATCGCGATGACCTGCGCCGAGTAGCCGCAGCCCGGTTCGCCACAGCTCTTGGTCGATTAAACGAAATCGATTCTGAGAGGGTCCGCTGCAGGGGTCAGATTCAACTGTAAGATGTCGCTGTGAGCGCGGACAGCGCGCCCTGCCGGCAGCGGTCGCGACCGCGGCGGGGGTCGGCGACGGCAATCGTCTCAGCGTAGTGGAGCCGCCAATGGCGGTCTCGCATTGCGCGCATCGCGAGAACCTGCGGCGTTATGCGCGCATGCCGGGGCGGCGGCATCATAGATCAGACATTTTGCCGCCCCAGAACCCAGCCGCGGTATGGGGGCGATGCTCGGCGGCTTCAGCGAGGTCAGCGGTGGTGCCGGATGATTATCGGTTTCGCGGGTCAGACCGTGGGCGGATCGGCATGTCCGCTCCTACCCGGTTCGTCCGGTCGGGTCAACAGATGGCTGCACCCGGCCTTGTTCGCCCAATATTCCCAAGTGCGCCAGGTCTCGACCGAATAGGGGCTATAACCGCGGTTGCGAGCCTCAATCTCGCCCTGTGAAAGGTACTTGATCTCGCCGCCGAGCTGCCTTGCGCGCATCAGCGCCCGGGCGTTGCGCGGCAGGTAGACCGACAACCGCACGACCTCGATCAATGAGCGCGCGGCGGCGGCAAAGCCATGGCCTCGCATCAGGGTCACGCTGTTTGCGCCGAGGCATTTCGCGAGATCGCTCGCCTGGGCCATGTTGGTGACAAGCAGGTTCGTGTCGCCAAACATGTCGGCGATGTCCCAAACCGGCACTTCGGCGCCGATAAAACTTCCCGAATGGATCACCGGGCGCAGCTTTGCTCCTTCTGCTATGCTGAACGGCAGGGTGTCCTCGGCATGGGCATGAACGACGGCCATGATCTCGGGCCGCGCGGCAAAGATCGCCGCATGAATAAAGCGCTCCAGATACAAACTGCGGCCCTCGTCGCGCACCGGCCGACCATCAAGGTCCAGTTCGACGATGTCTTCAGGACCGACCAGTTCCGGCGCGAGCGAGCGCGCGATCAGGAAACGCTCCGGATTTTCGGGATGGCGCACGCTGACATGGCCGTAAGCGTCAACGACCTCCTCCCGCGCCAGGATCCGATTGGCAATTACAAGGTCTTGGATCAGCGCGTCGAGATTACGCATCCTTTCACCCTCCTCAATCATCAATCCGGCAATGATGCGCGGATCGACTATTCCGAATGTGTCGCGGATCCGCGCCTGGACCCCAGCTCGCCCACCATGCTGTTAAAAAACCGGGTGAGGGAGCCGATTTTGTCGCGGGAGATAATCGGGATGACGGTGTCGAGCGCCCCGGTCTTAAGGCCGCTTTGATGCTATTGGTGGAGCCGAGGGGGATCGAACCCCTGACCTTCGCATTGCGAACGCGACGCTCTCCCAGCTGAGCTACGGCCCCGATCGCGCATGTGGACCCGTTCGCGGGTGGTGCAGACTATGGTCGGCTGGCCCTCGGCTGTCAAGCGCAGCCCCGCCCAGCGTCTTGCCATGATTGCTGAACCGCGCGGTCGGCAAGCGGCACTTGCTTGCGGACCCTGCCGGCTGACGCTAGGGTCTCGCCACTTTTGAGCCGAGGTTTCGGGGGGTATGTACGCATTTTTGAGCCTTGTGGATACGGTGATCCGAATCTACATCTGGCTTTTGATCATTCAGGCGGTTCTGAGCTGGTTGGTGGCTTTTGGCGTCGTCAATCGCCACAACCGTTTTGTCGGCACGGTCGAGGATTTCTTGTGGCGGATTACCGAGCCGCTGCTGCGCCCGATTCGACGTGTCTTACCCAATCTAGGCGGGATCGACATCTCGCCGGTCATCCTGATCCTTTTATTGTATTTTATTCGCAATCTAATATTCGAATATTTTGCCTGATGCCGTTCTGAACCCCGCGCGCAATGGCGCGCGCGTAACAATCCACCTCCGGCCCCGGGGACAGGTCGACCGTGTGATCGGGGTCGCAGCTGCTGCCGGGGATGGGCGCGTGATCAAAGTGAGTGTCAAGGAACCAGCCGAGGACGGCCGCGCCAACGCGGCGCTGCTGCAGCTTCTGGCCCGGACTTGGCAGTTGCCGCGCAGCGATCTGGCAATTGTTGCCGGCGCCATAAGCCGGCGAAAAATTGTGCATATTTCGGGCGATCCCCGCCGGCTGCTCGAACATCTCGCGAGCTTGATCGCCGCGCTCCCCGGACCGTAAGGGAAAGTGCCGCCGATGGCGCATAGCGTGGCCTCACTCGTCATCGCCGGGGTCGCCTTTTTTGGCTCCCACACGCTGTTGTCGAGTACGCGATTGCGCGGATCCTTGCGCGACCAGATCGGCGAATACGGATTTTTGCTGATCTATTCCTTGACCGCGCTCGTGACCTTCGCCTGGTTTGTTTTGGCGTATGTCCGCAACCCGTTTATCCCGGTGTGGACGCCGCCGCTCTGGACCCACTATGTCCCGATCGGATTAATG
Source organism: Alphaproteobacteria bacterium (assembly GCA_019238055.1). Taxonomy (GTDB): domain Bacteria; phylum Pseudomonadota; class Alphaproteobacteria; order ATCC43930; family CGMCC-115725; genus AP-15. The sequence goes on along the minus strand of JAFAOB010000193.1, from coordinate 9,709 downwards.
CCGTTCGCTACATTGCTGCTGGTCGGCGGTTATTCGACCCCAAACCCGACCGCCGTCGGCATGGAGCGTGTCGCGCGCGCCGATGACCCTGCCCCCGGCATCCTGCGGATTACCCGCCATCCTGTGATGTGGGCGCTGGGACTGTGGGGCGTCGGCCATCTCACCGCCAATGGCGATTTCGGCTCGATGTGGTTTTTTAGTGTGATCACGGCGCTGGCCTTGATTGGGACCGTGCTGATCGATCGCAAAAAGCAACTTGCCCTGGGCAGCAATTGGCAGCGCTTGGCGAGCGTAACCTCAAACCTCCCCTTTGCCGCCCTCGTCACCGGCCGCATCCGATTGCGCTGGCGCGACATCGGCGTGTTACGACCACTCGCGGCATTGCTGCTCTACGCCGTGCTGTTTCTCGCACACCCGCTATTTGCTGGCCTGCCGGTCATAGTTCCCTAGCCTGCCGAGGGCTACATTGGGTCGTCGGTTATAGCCAATCTTTCACAGTACGGAGGATTTCCGATGTTGTTGCCGCTCGCCGAACGGCGCCTCTATTACGATCTCGCGGGCCCCGAAGATGGCCCCGTCGTGTGCATCACCCATTCGCTTGCTTCCGATGGCGGCAGCTGGGCTGAGCAGGTGGCGCCGCTGCTCGGGGCCGGGTTTCGCGTGTTGCGGCTCGATATGCGGGGGCATGGCGGAAGCGACCCGGTCGCCGGCGATTACACGATGAGCGCGCTCGCCGGGGATGTCGCGACTGTCCTCGATGCGCTGGGGCTGGCGCGGGTGCATTACATCGGATTGTCGATCGGCGGGATGATCGGCCAAGCCTTTGCGCTCGAATATGGAAATAAGCTGATCTCGGCGATGTGGTGCGACACATTGCCGGCGAGCCCGCTCACCGCAAAAGCCGTATGGGACGAGCGTATGGCAATCGTGCGCCGGGCGAATTCGCTCGAACCGATTGGCGACGGCACGATGGAGCGCTGGTTCACCGACGCGTTCAAAACGAAGACCCCAGGCCGGTGGCAACAGATTCGCGACACGATTGTCGCGACAACGCCGGCCGGCTATCTCGGTTGCTCGGCGGCAATCATGAATTTCGATTTTGTGACGCGGCTGCCGTCTCTGAAACTGCCGGTGCTGGTGGTCTGCGGCGAAGAGGATGCCGGCACACCCGCCACCGAAAATCGCCGCCTCGCCGACCTCGTCCCCGGTGCGCGCTACGAGGAGATTCCGCGCATGCGGCATTTCCCGAATGTCGAGGCACCCGATGCCTTTAACCGCATCATGCTCGGCTGGCTCGACGCCCACCACCGCACGCGGTGATCGAGAGGTGCTCCCGGGCCCCTCACTCTCCCGCTACGCGGGTCCAGCCCTCTCCCCGCTTGCGGGGAGAGGGCTGGGGTGAGGGGCCGGTTCTGCATTGCGGCGGGCGGCGAGGCGCAGCCGCAATGCGTTCAGCTTGATGAAGCCCTCGGCGTCGCGCTGGTCGTAGACGGCGTCTTCCTCAAAGGTGACATGCGCTTGGCTGTAGAGGCTCTTTGGCGATTTGCGGCCGACCACGCGGGCCGATCCCTTGTAGAGCTTGAGCCGCGCCACACCCTCGACATTCTCCTGGCTCTTGTCGATCAGTGCCTGCAGCATCGCCCGCTCGGGCGAGAACCAGAAGCCGTTATAGATCAGCTCGGCATAGCGCGGCATCAGCTCGTCTTTAAGGTGTGCGGCGCCGCGGTCGAGGGTCAGGCTTTCGATGCCGCGATGCGCCGCCAGCAGGATTGTGCCGCCTGGGGTCTCGTAGACGCCGCGCGATTTCATGCCGACAAACCGGTTTTCGACTAAGTCCAATCGTCCGATCCCGTGCTTGCCGCCGAGTTCGTTCAACCGTGTCAGGAGCGCAGCCGGCGAGAGCCGCTCGCCGTCGATCGCGACTGCGTCGCCGTGGGCAAATTCGATCTCGACATATTCGGGGGTATCGGGCGCCGTCTCCGGGGCGACAGCGCGGCTAAACACGAATTCCTCGGGCTCGGCCCATGGGTCCTCGAGCACTTTCCCCTCGGCCGAGATGTGCAACAGATTGGCGTCGACCGAAAACGGAGCCTCGCCGCGCTTGTCGCGGGCAATCGGGATCTGATGCCGGTCGGCATAATCGAGCAGGCGGGTGCGCGAGGTCAGGTCCCACTCGCGCCACGGGGCGATAACCTTGATGTCGGGAGCGAGCGCGTAATAGCCGAGCTCGAAGCGCACCTGGTCGTTGCCTTTGCCGGTAGCGCCATGGGCGACCGCATCGGCGCCGACCTCGCGCGCGATTTCGATCTGGCGCTTGGCGATCAAAGGCCGCGCGATCGAGGTGCCAAGCAGATAAGCGCCTTCATAAAGCGCGTTGGCGCGGAACATCGGAAACACAAAATCGCGCACGAACTCTTCGCGCAGATCGTCGACAAAGATCTGCGCGGCGCCCAGAAGTTCGGCTTTCCGCCGCGCCGGCTCCAGTTCTTCACCCTGGCCGAGATCGGCGGTAAAGGTGACGACCTCGCAGCGATAGGTTTCCTGCAGCCAGCGCAGTATGACGGAAGTGTCGAGCCCGCCCGAATAGGCGAGCACTATTTTTCTGACCGTCTCTGCCATCACCCGTCCCCGCGTCCAAACCGCTTGCTTGGGCTAATCGAAATCGCCCTCTGCCGCAACGGGTTCGGCGATGCCTCGGTAGACCCGGCGCTCGATAAACGACATCGCCACATCAAGGGCGCCGTGGTCGGCAAGGTTTTCGTGACTGGCGGAGGGAGAAAACCAGCCCTCGCTCGGTGCGGTTGCCGCCTTGAGCAATGCGCGTCCATGGTGGACCGGCACAACCATGTCGCGCTCGCCGTGCAGGATCAGGAGTGGTGCTGTAACCTGGGCAATGCGCGACAATGAATCGAACCGGTCGTGCACCAGCCAAGCCGCCGGGACAAACGGGTAGCGGCGCTGGGCGCAGGCGGCGATGCTGGTGAATGGGGCTTCGAGAACGACGCCGCCAATCGCGCGGTTGGCGGCGAGATGGACGGCGACACCCGAGCCCAAAGACTCGCCCCACAGAACGACATGCTCCGAACCGATATCGGAAGCGGCGAGAAAGTCGAGCGCCGCCTCGGCATCGGCGAACAAGCCGCGCTCGCACGGTTCGCCAGGATTGCCGCCGTATCGGCGATATTCGGCGAGCAACACCCCGCAACCCGCAGCCGCAAACCGGCGCAGGCGTTCTGCACGATACCCGATATTGCCGCCATTGCCGTGGAAATAGGCGATGACCGGGCGTCCCGCGGGCGGCGGCAGGTACCATGAAAAAAGTGTTAGGCCGTCCTTTGTCGTCAGCTCGATCTCGCGCACCCCGAGCAGCGCCAGATCGTTGAGTACTGGCCGCGCCGGCCGCGGGCGATAGAGCAGCCGCCGTTGGAAAAAGTAGAGCCCACCGACGACACTGCCATAGACGGCGAGGCCGGAGCCGAACAGCAAATCGAGCATGGAACGGAAGCAGATCAGGATGCGAGCAGTGCGGTCCCTTCGCGTGCGCTGCGGCGTAGCCTGATGCTCGCCGATTTAAGCTGACCGCAGGCAGCGAAAATATCGCGGCCGCGCGGTGTGCGCACCGGGGCGGAATAGCCGGCGGAAAAGACGATATCGGAGAAGGCGGCGATCGCCGCGTCGCTCGAGCACTCGTAAGGCGACCCCGGCCACGAGTTGAACGGGATCAGATTGACCTTGGCGGGTATGCCGGCAATCAGTCGCACCAGCTCACGGGCCTCGGCCGGGCTGTCATTGACACCTTTCAGCATGACGTATTCAAAGGTAATCCGCCGCGCATTGCTGGCGCCGGGATAGTTGCGGCAGGCATCGAGCAGTTCGGTAATCGGATATTTACGATTTAACGGCACCAGCCGGTCGCGGAGATCATCGCGCACCGCATGCAGCGAGATCGCGAGATTGACCGCGAGTTCGGCGCCGCAGCGCCGGATCATTGGCACCACGCCGGCAGTCGACAGGGTGATTTTGCGCCGCGAAACCGACAATCCCTCGGGATCCATGACGATCTTCATTGCCGCCGCGACATTGTCATAATTGTAGAGCGGCTCGCCCATTCCCATCAGCACGATATTCGTCAGCTGCCGGTCGTCCTGCGGCGATGGCCACTCACCTAACGCGTCACGCGCAACCATGACTTGCCCGATAATCTCCTCAGCTCCGAGATTTCGCACCAAGAGCTGCGTGCCGGTATGGCAAAAGGTGCAATTGAGCGTGCAGCCGACCTGTGAAGAAACGCACAACGTGCCGCGATCTTCCTCGGGAATATGGACGGTCTCGACTTCCTGCCCGTCGCTAAAGCGCAGCAGCCATTTCCGCGTCCCGTCAGAGGAGGCGAGGCTATGCGAGACGGCAGGGCGACGGATTGCATACCGTTCGGCGAGGCGATTGCGAAATCCCTTCGACAGCGAGGTCATCGCCGCGAGATCGGTCGCGCCGCGGTGATAGATCCAGTGCCATAGCTGGCGCGCGCGAAACGGTTCGGCGCCAAAAGCGGCCATTTCGGCAGCGAGCGCCTCGCGGCTCAACCCGACGAGGTTGCGACGCGGATCGGCAGAAAGAGTTTCACTCGGCATCATAGAGAGATATGGAAACGGTTGCGCTAAGACCAACATCACCGTTTGATGCCGCAGGCTTTGTCAATCAGTGTCAGGGTCTGGGTAAAGCCGGACAAGGAATAAATATCGGTCGTTGGCGGGCCTTTTTGCGGAGTTGCCTTGAGAACTGCCTGCCGACCTTTGGCCATTGCTTCGACAATTGTCTTGTCGAGTTCCGAGGTGCGCGACCAGGCGGTGTCACCCTTGGTGAACAGGTCGAAATTCACGCCGTCGACGCTGAGCACAGCGTCACTTCCCTCCTTTAGTGGAGTGCCCTCGGCAAAACTGACGACGTTGGCCACGTTTTCTTCGGGTCGGTGAGTGACCATCGCCGCCGGCAATTTGCGCTTGAATTTTGCCGGCTCACTTTTTTGTGGCCCCCCCGCGAGATAGCACACGCGTCCGGGTTTCTGGTGATAGGAATAGGCACTCCACGTTCCGCTGCCGCCGAGCCGCTGGACCGCCGGTCCTGCAGTGGCATGCTTTGGCGGATGCGTCTCGGCCTTCTCCGCCGCTTGCGTATGCGCTCCCAGCGCGGATGCGAGCAATACCACAAGGCAGGCACGGCTTGACCAGAACCTCGTCATGACCTTTCCGTAAAAATTGCATTCAAAACGATTGATCGTCAGCGGCGCGTACTGCCTTCCGAACTCTGCAAGAAAGCGAGAAGATCGAGGCGTGGTGCGGACAAGCCGGCCTGCACCAACAGGGCCAAGGCCTCGCCGCGGCAGCGTGACTGCGCATCGAATAGATGCGCCAGCACCAAGCGCAACGGCATCTCGCAACGCTCACCGTAGCGATCGATATATTGCAGCGGCAAATCGAGCGTCGCCTCCGGTAAGCCGGCGACAAGCTGCAGCAGATGTTCGTCCTCGGCGACACGGGCAATTTTGAGGCCGACCAGATCGGCATAAAGGACCTGATTATGGCCAAGGGACGGTGGCGTGCGGCCCTCGATCCGAGCGATCCAAACGCGGTCGGTCACCAAAACATGATTCAAGGTTGCGTGCAGCGAGCCAAAGCTCGACGCCCGCTCGCGCCAATACTCAGCTGGGCTCAGCCGCTCGCAGGCCTGGTACAGCCGCTGGTTCACCCAGGCGCTATGTTGCGCGAGAATCGCGAAGTAGCTGCTGGGCATTCGGGCGCTCCTGGCGCAATGGCAACTTTCGAATACTAGCAGATCGCGGTGCCCGGCGCATGACCCTCCCCTTGGAGGGCAAAACGGGGCAGAATAGGCGCGATGGAGGAGATCACGATTCGGATGGCGCGGCCGGGTGACGCGGGCGCTATCGCCCGGCTCGATGTCGAAACCTGGCGTACGACCTATGCGGGCGTGTTGCCGGCGAAATATCTCGTCGGCCTGTCGCCGCCCCGGCGCGAATTCAGCTGGCGGATGGCGATTCTCCGCGAGCCGCGCGACCTGCGCGTGGCAGTCGATGCCGCGGGGCGAATTCGAGGCTTTGGCAGTTGCGGGCCGAGCCGCAGCGAACGGCGGTTTCCGGGCGAGGTGTTCACGCTCTATGTTGGCCCCGATTGGCAGAACCAGGGGATCGGCCGGCGTCTGTTGATCGGGCTGTTCGAGCGGCTTGTCGCCTCAGGCCTCGATGCCGCAATCGTCTGGGTGTTGCGCGACAATCCCGCTCGCTATTTTTACGAGCGGCTTGGCGGGAAGATCGTCAGCCACAAACCGATACTCGTTGGCGGCATCCATGTCGCAGCGCTGGCATATGGCTGGCCCGATCTGCCGGCCTATCTCGCGGCGGTGTCGAGCGAGGACCGGGGACCGGAAAGCTAAAAGCCTCGAGCCCGCTTGTGCTGAACCGGGTGCACCTCGGCTCCGTTACCATTGATGGTGCCGAAGAATTCCACCCCGGGGGCCGGCTGCGGTGAAATACGCCCGAGATAGAGACGCGGGGCAGAGTCGCACAAAGATCCATCTAGCGCGCTTGTGATTGGAAGCCAGCGCATCCGGGCGCTTGACACCACGCCTGAACGGACTGGCGATTACGTCCTTTATTGACGGCCGGGACGCGAATTCTTACGCCAATGTCGGGTGGGTCTTTGGATTGCACGACCGGCCGTGGCCGAAGCGGCCGATTTTGGGGAAGATCCGCTCGATGACCGCGGCCGGCCTCAGACGCAAGACCGACATTGACGCCTATGTTCGCAAAATCGAGGCGCTCAGCGCAGGCGGAAGTAATGAACGCTGAACAATTCTCCTTCGTCAATCCAGGTATCGACCGGTCGAAATCCAGCGCTTGCGGCAAGTTCACGAAATTCGCCAACCGAATATTTATAGGAATATTCGGTATGGATCAGTTCGCCTGCGGAAAACCGAAACCGGCGACCGGCAATCATCGCTTGATGATTGGCGAGACTGCGGATGTAGATTTCGATGCGCCCTTTGCTTTCACTGTAAAAGGCAAAATGCTCGAAAAGGTCGAGATCGAGATCGCCATCGAGCTCCCGATTGATGCGTTCGAATAAATTCAGGTTGAATAAAGCCGTGATGCCGGCCCGATCGTTGTAGGCAGCATCGAGGATATGCGGATCCTTTTTCAAATCCACACCGATCAGCATCTCGCCGCCCGGCCCGAGGATATTTGCATAGTTTCTTAAGAACCGCGCCGCCGCCTCGGGCTCGAAATTGCCGATACTCGACCCTGGAAAAAACCCGACGCGCTTCCCGGCTGGCCCCGGCAAGTCCGGCAATGGAAAAGGACCGGTATAGTCGGCGCACACTGCGATGACAGGCGCGTCGGGAAAGTCCTCGGCGAGCGAGGCAGCCGCTTCGCGCAAATGTTCGCGCGAAATGTCAACGGGAACATAGGCAGCCGGCCGATCGAGCGCTTGCAACAGGATACGCGCCTTGTGACTGGCACCGCTGCCAAACTCGATGATGCGGCAATGTGCACCCATTTGCGCGGCGATTTCGTCGGCGTTCTCCTCGAGAATCGCGATTTCGGTCCGCGTCGGATAGTATTCGGGCAGCCGGCAAATCTGCTCGAAGAGTTCCGAGCCGCGCTCGTCGTAAAGAAATTTGCACGGGATGGCTTTACGCGGCCCAGCGAGACCACGCCATACTGCATCCCGGAAACTCTCTTCGCCAGGTGCAAGATCGTGAAAAGCAAAGCGCGCGTCGTCCCGCATCAGCCATCCTCCGCGAGCCGCAACCCGGCGAAAGCCCAGCGCGCCGAGGGCGGAAAGAAATTGCGATAAGTCGCCCGTAGATGGCCAGCCGGGGTCACGGCGGCGCCACCACGCAGCACCATCTGGCTGCACATGAACTTGCCGTTATATTCGCCGATTGCACCCGCAGCTGGGCGAAACCGCGGATAGGCGGTATAGGGGCTTGCGGTCCATTCCCAAACATCCCCGAACATCTGGCAGAGGCTTGCGGCCGCACCAGGTTCTGATATTGCCGGCGGATCGGCGTAAGGATGGAAATATCCGCGATCGGCGAAATTCCCGGCGACGGGTATGCCTTCGGCGGCAAATTCCCATTCGACCTCGGTCGGCAGGCGATGACCCGCCCATTTGGCATAAGCATCGGCCTCGAAATAGCTGATGTGGCAAACGGGCTCGGCTGGGTTGAGGCGATGCAGACCGCTGAGCGTAAAGATCCACCAAACGCCATCTCCATGTTGCCAGTAGAGCGGCGCCTCCCAGCCCGCAGCGCGCACCATCGCCCAGCCATCCGATAGCCAGTATTCGGCCTGCCGGTATCCGCCGGCTTCGATAAAGTCGAGATATTCGCCACAGGTCACCGGGCGAGTTGCCAGACGGAAAGGATCGAGCCAGGCCTTGTGCCGCGGGGTCTCGTTGTCGAACGCGAAATCGTCGCCGCCGTGACCGATCTCGACCAGCCCCCCGGCGTAATCGATCCAGCCTTGCTTTGCCGCCGGTGCCGCAATCTGCGGATGCGGTGCCTGATAAGACGGCAGCAGCGGGTTGAGCGAGAAGACGTGCTTGATATCCATCAGGATCAGCTCTTGATGCTGCTGCTCGTGATGGAGCCCGAGTTCGACAAGCGGCGCCGCCTGCTGCCAGACCGGCTCCGCCGCCTGCTCGATAAACCGCGCCACGGCGGCGCCAACATGATCGCGATAGGCGCCGACGACATCGACTGTAGGCCGCGACAGCAAGCCACGTTCGGGCCGCGGATGTCGTGGGCCCGCCGCCTCGTAGTAAGAGTTGAACAAATATGCGAATGCCGGGTCGAATATCCGATAATCGTGATCAAATCTCCGCAGTATAAAAGTCTCAAAAAACCATGTCGTGTGTGCAAGGTGCCATTTCGTTGGACTGGTATCCGGCATAGATTGGATTGATTGGTCTTCCGCAGTTAAATTTACTGCTAATGCTTCACTGTCATGCCGGATAGATTCGAAACGGGCGAGGAGCGCCTGGCGAACCGCACAGGCATCCTGTTGTGGCGCGGTATTGTCGAGCAATGATGTCCCCCAGAGCAGTGATGTTTTGCCGCTAACACTCCCTATGGCGGTTCGTTTCGGCCATCGAGATAGCGGCTGCGCAAATGGCGCTCGAAACTCGCAGTACCGAGCGGGCGACCTGTCGCGCTCTCGACCAACTCGACCGTCGACAGCCGCGAGCCCTGGCTGTGCACCTGTTCGCACAGCCACGCATAGAGCGGTTTAAAGTCGCCCGCGGCAATCGTTTCCATCAGGTCGGGGATCGCCTCGCGCGCCGCTTCAAACAGCTGGGCGGCGATTATCGCCCCCAGTGTATAAGTCGGGAAATACCCCCATGAACCGTCGTACCAGTGGATGTCCTGCAGACAGCCGTCGCGATCGGTCGGCGGCGCGACGCCGAGCAGGCCGCGCATCCCATCGGACCAGGCGCCCGGCAGGTCCGCGGGTGCGAGGTCGCCGGCGATCATCGCGCGCTCCAGCCGGTAGCGCAGGATGACATGCGCCGGGTAGGTCACCTCGTCGGCATCGACGCGGATCGATCCCGGCCGCACCCGCGTCTGGCGACGGTACAGTGCCTCGGGCTCCCAGGCTTCCGCCGGGCCGCCGAACATCTCGGCGAACAGCGGC